>NZ_JACVZO010000009.1:0-89741 GCF_017151845.1 Staphylococcus sp. EG-SA-17 | reverse complement strand
TACAGTTGTTGAGGCAGAGAGTAAAGAAGAAGCGAAAGAGAAATATGAGTCACAAAATACACCTATTGTTTACTACACTAATAATTCTAAAGTGACCTTATTCGAAAGACCTAGTGAAGAAGTATTAGGTTCTTTGTTCGAAAAGAAATAAAATCATTAAAGAGGGGAGATAATAATGTTTAATACACCTAAAATGAAATTACCAGAAAAGCACACCGAGGTATTTAAGACGTATAAAAATGGAACGCCAGAAGAAAAAGCTGAGATTGAAGGCTGTTTTATTAAAACTGTTAAAGATGAAGATAGTGAATTTTACAGCCCTATGTTAGCCAGTCTAAATGAACAACAGTTAAAGAGTATGTTGAGACAGGTACTTTTTTTGATTGATACAGGAGATGACAATGATGATTAAACAAATATTAAGACTAATATTCTTACTAGCAATGTATGAGCTAGGTAAGTATGTAACGGAGCAATTATATATTATGATGACGGCTAATGATGATGTAGAGGTGCCGAGTGATTACGTCTTTCGAGCGGAGGTAAGTGAGTGATGTGGATTACTATGACTATTGTATTTGCTATATTGCTATTAGTTTGTATCAGTATTAATAGTGATCGTGCAAGAGAGATACAAGCACTCAGATATATGAATGATTATCTACTTGATGAAGTAGTTAAAACTAAAGGATACAACGGGTTAGAAGAATACAGGATTGAATTGAAGCGAATGAATAACGATATTAAAAAGTAATTTATATTATCGGAGGTATTGCATGTATAACAGGAAAGAAATACGTGAAATGATAGATAACTACAAGTGGATGAAGAACATAATAGACAGTAAAGTCTACGATAACGAAAGTACATCAATTGCACAATATGGTTATCAATCTGCGATGCCAAAAGCTAAAGGCACGACTAGCAATAAAGTGTTAGTGAAAGTTATAAACAAAAACAAAGCGCTTAGAAAGTACGATTACTTGATTAAGAAGATAGCGTTCATTGATGAATATGAAGAATACATCACGAATGAAAAAGATTATCATATTTTACAAATGTTAAAACAACGAGAAAGCCATAATAGGATCATGAGCATTCTTGATATAGGCAGAGACAATTTTTATTCTAGAGTAAAAGATATAGTAAATATACTTTATAACTTGCAACAAGAAACCGACAGTTCGGACACATCGTACAGTTCGGACACATCGTACAGTTCGGACACATCGTACAGTTCGGACTAATTTTGATGCTACATATTGTTTTTTATTATAATTGCTGTGTAGCAAAACATTTATATTTCTTTTGAACTCTCACATTAAGTGAGGGTTTTTATTTTTATAAACAAGAGGTGGAGAATGGAGATATCAAAGTACCAAGAGATAGCTACACGTACACACAATGATGAATTGAATTTAAATGAATCTATTACTTGTTACGGCTTAGGTTTAACTCAATCTACAGGCAATGTTACAGATCTAATTAAACAGCATATGTTTTGTAATGTACCGATAGATAAAGGAATTATGATAAATGAACTTAGCGAAGCATTGTGGAATATAGCTAATCTTACTAACGTGTTAGGTATTAACTTGGATGAGATAGCTGGTCATAGTGTTAACACTATCTTGATGAATAAACCTAATCAGACTATCAATTTAGACAATGGTATAAAACAAGGAGACAAAGTATTGTTTCAAGGTAGTAAGTATCTTGTTGATGGATCGATAGGAAACTTATTGTTAATTAGCAATGATAAAGATGATAGACAAGTAACTGTGCAAGATGTTAAGAAAGTCGACAAGGAGTGATGTGCATTGTCTATTATGAAGCGATGTGGTCATCCAACATGTAATGTATTGATTAATCATAATGAAAGTTATTGTGATAAACACAAGCAATATGCAAATGAAAATTACAATGATTTGAGACGTCGAAACGATCCAGAGTATTTAAGATTTTATAAATCGAAAACGTGGCAAAACATGCGTCGAATTGTATTGTTAGAACATGATTTTATTTGTGTTTCTTGTGGCAATCAAGCGACTATGGTTGACCATATTGTACCAACAAAAATTGATTGGGCAAGAAGATTAGACAAAAGTAATTTACAGCCTTTGTGTGATGCTTGCCATAACCAAAAGACAAAAGAAGATTTGAAGAAATATTAAAAAAGATAAAAATAGGAAGCCCCCCCAAAGATGAAACGGGCGTCAATGAAAGGTTCTGGAGAACGGAGCAGAGTTTTCTTCTCAAAAAATTCCCTTTATTTAAGTTTTTTAGTAGGAGGTGCTAATTTATGGCGGGTAGACCTAAGAAGCTTTTGTCAAATTCGAACAAGAATTATACAAAAGAAGAAATTATTGAAAAAGAGCGTCAAGAAGCTCAATTAAATAAATTTTCTAAAATCGATACTGAACCACCGCACTTTTTAGATGAAATAGCGAAACAAGAATACTTAAGAATATTACCACACATGCAAGAATTGCCAATTTCAAACTTAGATAAAGCACAGCTGGCACAATATTGTAGTTTTTACAGTGATTTTGTTAAAGCAAGTTTGATTTTAGAGCAGGAAAGTTTGATGTTAGAAGATGACAGAGGAAATCAAAAGGTTAATCCAGCGTTTAACATTAAAGAAAAAGCGGGCATTCGCATGCAACAAACAGCTAATACTTTAGGATTAACAATTGATAGTCGATTACGAATTATGGTTCCTGAAGAAAAGGAAAATGACGATCCATACATGAAATTTGCGAGTGATGACTAATGATAGATTACGTTACTCAATATGCAAAAAAGGTGGTTTCGGGTGAAATATTAGCCAGTCAGAAAAACATTCAAGTCTGTAAACGTCACCTTTCTTTTATAGAGAACCCGCCAATTGGTTGCCATTGGGATAATCGTTTATCTAACAAAGCAATAGAATTTGTCGAAATGCTACCAGACCCTAAAACAAACGAACCTATGCCACTTATGGAATTTCAAAAATTCATTGTGGGAAGTCTGTACGGTTGGCGTAGAGGTCAATACAGAATGTTTACTAAAGCTTATATAAGTATGGCTAGAAAACAAGGTAAATCCTTAATCGTGTCTGGTATGTCTGTTAATGAATTGCTGTTTGGACAATATCCTAAATTCAATAGACAGATCTATGTAGCTTCATCAACCTATAAACAAGCGCAAACAATATTCAAGATGGCAAGTCAACAAGTAAACTTAATGCGAAGTAAAAGTAAGTTTATCCGTGAAAAAACAGATGTAAGAAAGACGGACATTGAAGATATTTTAAGCAGCTCAGTGTTTGCGCCTTTGTCTAATAATCCAGATGCAGTTGATGGTAAAGATCCTACAGTTGCTATTTTGGACGAATTGGCAAGTATGCCTGATGATGAGATGTACTCAAGGTTTAAAACAGGTATGACATTACAAAAAAATCCTTTAACCCTACTGGTTTCAACGGCCGGAGACAATTTAAATAGTCAAATGTACCAAGAGTATAAGTATATTAAACGTATTTTAAATGAAGAAGTAAGAGCTGATAATTACTTTGTATATTGTGCTGAAATGGATTCACAAGAAGAGGTACAAGATGAAACGAAATGGATTAAAGCAATGCCGCTTTTAGAATCAAAAGAACACAGAAAAACAATACTTCAAAACATCAAGTCTGATATACAAGATGAATTAGAAAAAGGCACATCGTATCATAAGATTTTGATTAAAAACTTCAATTTATGGCAAGCACAAAGGGAAGATAGCTTGCTAGATATTGAAGATTGGGAACAAGCCACAACAAATATGCCTAATATCAATGGTAAAGATGTGTATATAGGGGTCGATTTATCGAGGCTAGACGACTTAACGTCTGTAGGGTTTATTTTTCCAAACGATAACAAAAAAGTATTTTTACATAGCCATTCTTTCATTGGGTTAAGAACGAACTTAGAACAAAAAGCGAAAAGAGACAAAATAAATTATGATTTAGTGATTGAACGTGGTGAAGCAGACGTTACACGCTCAGACAGCGGCATGATTGATTACAAACAAGTTATCGACTTTATTATGGATTTTATAACGACGCATGATTTGAATGTAAAAGCGGTTTGTTATGACCCGTGGAATGCGCAAAGTTTCATAACAACAATTGAATCTATGGCTTTAGATTGGCCACTTATTGAAGTTGGACAGAGTTTCAAGGCATTATCACAATCCATTAAAGAATTTAGAATGTGGGTTGCAGATAAACGGATACAACATAACGACAATACGTTACTTACAACATCAGTTAATAATGCTGTTTTGATTCGTGATGGAGAGGACAATGTAAAAATAAACAAAAAAATGAATCGTCAAAAAATAGATCCAATCATTTCGATTATCACAGCTTTCACAGAAGCTAGGATGCACGAATTTCAAGAGAATTGGGCAGAAATCTATGAAAGCGAAGAATTCGGTTTTTAAAGGTGGTGACAAAATGGACTTGAATAAAATAAATGTATTTTTTAATTTGTTGGTTGCTAATTTGGTTAGCATCCTTTTTTTATTAGGTTTATTTGTGATTAACATTTCTGTGTATAAGACTTTCGGTCAAAACATGGGATTATTATGCACTGGAATAACGTTGATTGTTATTTCGTTAATTTTAAATCATGAAAGCAATCAAGAAAGGAGGTAGTAATTGTGGGTATTTTTTATAGAAGTGAAAAACGAGACTTGCAATACAACGAAGATGATTTGCAAATGATGGTTCAAACGTTGCCGGGTTTTCAAGGAACAAAACTACGTGAATATAAAGATGTAGAAGCAATTAAACATAGTGATATCTTTACTGCAGTCATGATGATTGCTTCGGATTTAGCGCGTATGCCAATAAGGTTAACTGTGAACGGTCAAATTGATTATAGTGACAGAGTTATTAATTTGTTGAATACACGCCCTAATCCAATGTATAACGGCTATATATTTAAATTAGTTGTGTTTGCCAGCGCTTTGTTAACATCACATGGTTATGTTGAAATTACACGAGATAAAATAGGGAAACCTATGAATTTAACATTCAGAAAGACATCAGAGATTGAATTGAAATCAGACGCAAGAGGTCGACTGTATTATTTTCATCAAAGGATAGACAGTAAGGGAAATATTATAGAACGCAATGTTAAGTTCGAGGATATGCTAGACATTAAGTTCTATTCATTGGACGGTATAAATGGTTTGTCACTGTTAGATACGTTAAGTCGCACAATAGAGTCGGATAACAACGGCAAAGATTTCCTTAATAATTTCTTGCGAAACGGTACACATGCTGGTGGTATTTTGAAAATGAAAGGCGTATTAGATAACAAAAAAGCAAGAGAACGTGCTAGAGAAGAATTTCACAAAACATTTAGTGGAACTAAACAAGCTGGAAAAGTTGTAGTACTGGATGAATCAATGACGTTTGACCAATTAGAAGTTGATACAGAAGTTTTAAAGCTTATTAGAGAAAACAAATCATCAACAAGAGAAATAGCAGGTGTATTTGGTATTCCGTTGCATAAATTTGGTATAGAAACAGCGAACATGAGTATCACGGATGCTAATTTAGATTACTTATCAACTTTAAAACCTTATATTACTTGCGTTTGTGCAGAATTGAATTTTAAGTTTAATGATGAATATGTGAATCGTGAATTTAAATTTGATACCACTGAAATACGAGTTGTTGATGAAAAAACTCAAGCTGAAATCGACAAAATTAACATTGATTCTGGAAAGATGAATATCGATGAAATTAGACAACGTGATGGATTAGCGCCAATACCAGGCGGTAATGGTAGCATTCACAGAGTCGATTTAAACCATGTAAATATTGAACTTGTAGATGAGTATCAGATGAATAAATCGAGAGCTACTGATAAAAAATTGAAAGGTGGTGAGGAAAATGAGTAAGGAAACGAGAGTTGGCAACATTATTGAGGTACGCTCAAATGATAACAACGAAATGGTGATAGAGGGGTATGCGTTAAAGTTTGACACTTGGTCTGAAAATCTTGGTGGATTCAAAGAAACGATTTCACGTCGCGCTTTAGAAAACACTGATTTATCTGATGTACGTTGTTTAGTAGATCATATCCCATCGCAAATAATTGGTAGGACAAAATCGGGTACTTTGGAGCTCGAAACTGATGATGTTGGACTTAAATATCGTTGTAAGTTACCAAACACAACATTTGCACGTGATTTATATGAGAACATGCGTGTAGGCAACATCAATCAATGTTCGTTTGGTTTTATGCTTGACGATAAAGGCGATGAAGTGCGTTTTGATGAACAAGAAAACATTTACAAACGTACTTTAACAGCAATTCGTGAACTTACAGATGTTTCTGTAGTGACTTATCCGGCTTACAAAGACACTGATGTTAAACCAGCATTACATAGTATTGAAACCGTTAAAAAAGAACAACGTAAAAAAGAATTAGAAATAAGACTAAAGAAACACTCTATATTAAATAATATTTGGTGAAGTTGAACACCATTATCAAATACAGCCATTGGACATGCTGAATATAGCGATGTCTATTTTTTTATGCCAATTTTAGGAGGAAATTAAATGAAAACAAAAGAAGAGTTACAATCTGAGATTTCAGACATTAAAAGACAAATTGATTTAAAGGTGAAGTATGCAACGAGAGCACTTAATAACGATGAGTTAGAAAAAGCAGAAAAATTAGAACAAGAAATTACTGATTTACGTTCTCAAATCCAAGAAAAACAAGAAGAATTAGATAAGCTAAAAGAAAAAGATGGAACTTCAGAAAACAATCAACAATCAGTGGAAGTAAACGAAGCACGTACTTATCGAAACCAAGCAAACATTAATGATTTAGGTATTTCGATTCAAAACACAAAGGTAACATCACAAGAAGTTAGAGATTTTACTGAATATCTTGAAACACGCAATGATATTCAAGGTGGTTCGTTAAAAACAGACTCAGGATTTGTAGTTATTCCAGAGGAAATTGTTACAGATATTTTAAAATTAAAAGAGGTTGAGTTTAATCTTGATAAGTATGTGACGGTCAAACGTGTTACAAATGGTTCTGGTAAATATCCGGTAGTACGACAATCAGAAGTTGCAGCCCTTGAAAAAGTTGAAGAATTAGAAGAAAACCCTGAATTAGCAGTTAAACCATTCTTCCAATTAGCATATGACATTAATACACACCGTGGTTACTTCCGAATTTCACGTGAAGCAATCGAAGATGCAAAAGTGAATGTTTTGCAAGAATTGAAACTATGGATGGCGCGAACTATTGCAGCAACACGAAACAAAGCAATTATTGATGTTATCACTAAAGGATCAACGGGTTCTACAAGTTCAGGTTTTGAAAAAGAAGGTAAGAAATTAGAAGTTAAAAAAGCAAAATCTTTAGATGATATTAAAGATGCTATTAACCTGAATGTTAAGCCAAATTACGAACATAATGTTGCGATTGTTTCGCAAACTATGTTTGCAAAATTAGACAAAATGAAAGATAAGCTAGGAAACTATTTAATCCAGCCAGATGTTAAAGAAAAAACGCAACAGCGTTTATTAGGAGCTAAAATCGAAATTTTACCTGATGAAGTACTAGGGCAAAAAGGTAATAACACTTTGATTATCGGTAACTTAAAAGATGCGATTGTTTTATTTGACCGCTCTCAATACCAAGCATCATGGACTGACTACATGCATTTTGGAGAATGTTTAATGATTGCTGTACGTCAAGACTGTAGAATTCTAGATTATAAATCAGCAATTGTGATTGAATATGATGATAGTGAACGCGGTGAAGGCGATCTTGGCTTAGAAGCATAATAAGCGCTCGATACTTTATAAAGAGGTGATAAACTATGGCAATGTATGAAGTGAAGAAATCTTATACTGACTTGGAAAAAGGCCAGTATTTAAAGTCAGGTAAACGTGTTGAAATGACAGTAAAACGTGCTGAATATGTTAACAAAAAGCTGAAAGAGCATGGAGTAATACTTGAAAGAGTAAAAGAAGAATAGGTGATTGAATGCAATTAACAGCTGAGGAACTTAAGTTATTAAAAAAGCATTGCAAAATAGATCACAATTCAGAGGACGACTTATTAGAAATATATTACTCTTGGGCATTCCATGAAATAGCTAGCGCTGTTACGGATGAACCAAGTAAATATATTGATTGGTTTAAAAGTCATCCTCTATTTGCTCGTGCTATATACCCTTTAGCAAGTTACTATTTTGAAAACCGTATTGCTTATTTGGATAGGGATTTATCGCTTGCGCCACATATGGTTTTAAGTACGGTGCATAAATTGAGAGGTTCATTTGAGCAATTTTTGGAGAGTGAA
The DNA here is from genome assembly GCF_017151845.1 of Staphylococcus sp. EG-SA-17. Taxonomy (NCBI): domain Bacteria; kingdom Bacillati; phylum Bacillota; class Bacilli; order Caryophanales; family Staphylococcaceae; genus Staphylococcus; species Staphylococcus sp. EG-SA-17. The sequence goes on along the minus strand of NZ_JACVZO010000009.1, from coordinate 81,372 downwards.
AATGATGAAATTTAATTCCAATAAATTAAATGAACGTATAGATTTTTGTGAAGATGTAAGCGAGAGAGTGAACGGAAATCCGATGAAACCGAAGACGAAAATATTATACTCTTGTTTCGCTTGCATTCAAGAATCTAAAGAATCCGACACTCAAACGAATCTCAATACAGGTAGCAAATTCATTAAAACTATTATTATCAGAGATACACGAGGTGATTATAAACCAACAAATAAGCATTACGTCTTGCATGAAGGGCAAAGATTTAACATCAAATATGTAAAGCCAGATTATCAAGATAAATCTTATTTGCGTATCTATGGCGAGGTGGTCATTTAATGGGGGCAAGAATTGAAAGTAATAACATCGAACAAGGTTTGAAAAATGCAGTTTTAAAAATGAATTTAAATAGTAATGTAATTGTCAAAGCTGGGGCTATGTCATTAGTCCCGCTTTTAAAAAGTAATACACCTTTTGCGAATACTAAAAAGCATGCTCGCGATCACATAGCTGTTTCTAATGTGAAAACAGACAGACACACAAGTGAGAAAATTGTTACAATTGGTTACGCTAAAGGCGTCTCACATCGTATTCATGCAACAGAATTTGGAACAATGTACCAAAAACCACAATTGTTTATAACAAAAACAGAAAAGCAAGGGAAAAACAAAGTTTTAAAAACAATGCTTGATACTGCTAAGAGGTTGCAAAAATGATTAATGTTACCAAATTAATTAGAAACGCTATTATTGCAAATAACATTACAGATGAAGTGAATGTGTTTAACTACACTATAGATGACCATTTTCACGAAAAAACTGACAAGCCTATTATTCGTATATATCCCTTACCGTTCAATCCTGACACATACGCTGATGATAACGAGATTTCAAGAGAATACCATTACCAAATTGATGTTTGGTGGTCTCAAGATGAACCGAACGAGCAAGCAGAAAAAATTGTTGAGTTACTCAAAGTGATAAATTTTCAATGTTATTACAGAGAACCGTTATACGAGAGTGACGTCATGTCATTCAGACATATTATAAGAGCAAAAGGCTCGATTTTATCAATGAAATTGGAGGAAAATTAAATGATTGAAAAATTGAAACAAGCACCAAGATTTTTAAAATTAAACTTACAACATTTTGCAGATACAGGAGTTTCGGGTATCGCAATTGGGGTATCAAACTTTTATTATGCACCTATTTTAAAAGATACAGAAAATGAATGGGAAACTGGAGCTGGCACACGTATTCGTTTCTTAAAAGAAATTGAAGTAGACCGTCCACAAGATACCGAGGAAGATTATGGGGATGATATGGTCGCAGCAACTGCTGTATCTAATGGTAAACTAAGTGTTAAGACAACATTTGTTACTGTTCCTGCTGACGATAAGGCGTTCTTGAATGGCGCTAAAAAAGGTGTAGGTGGTTATAAATATGGAGCTAAGGATATCCCGCCAGATGTAGCGATTGTATTTGAAAGACGTAATCATGATGAGTCTTCAGAATGGGTTGGCTTGTTCAAAGGTAAATTCACTCGTTCAAGCATCAAAGGGCAAACAAAACAAGATAAAGTTGAATTCCAGAATGACGACGTAGAAGGCAATTTTATTGATCGTTTGTTTGATGAGAGCTCGCATGTTACTGGCTATGATAAAAAAGGAAGCACTACAGGGCGCGATTATGTATTCATGGAAACATTTGGTAAAACTTATGATGAATTCATGTCTAGTCGAGGAGAACAAAATATGGAACCTGTAGAAAAAGAAATGAAAAAAACAGAAAAAGTTGAAGTCACTTCTGTAAACGTCACTGATGAACAAGTTACAGTTAAAGTTGATGCTACTAAACAACTATCAGCCACAACCGAACCATCTGGACAGAAAGTAACTTATGCAGTGACTGAGGGGCAAACGTATGCTAGCGTAACATCAACTGGCCTCGTTAAAGGTTTGGCGGAAGGTAATGCGACCGTTACAGCGACTGCAGGAAAGCAAACTGATACTGTGCAAATTACAGTACAATCTAATTTAGAAATGTAAGTTTTGAGGGCTTAATGCCCTCTTTTTATTTTGGCCAAATTAAAAAGAAAGTAGGAATTTAATAATGGAACGTACATCAATTGAATTAATTACAGGATTTACAAAAACAGGAAAGCCGCAATATCAAAAGTATTTAGCGAAGCCGATTATTACTTTGTTTGAAACAATTCAAGGTTCAAAATTAGGTTTGAAACTTAACAAAGCCTTTAAGGGGGCTGATTTTAAAGATCTAACAGAAGAAGAATTTAATAACTTAAGTGTGACAGAACAGGAAGAATACAAAAACAAGCAAGAAGAATACGAAAACAACATGGCTGTACAAATGGAAGTATTAGAAGAAGTTTTGGATTTCATCGTTGAAGCTTTTGATAATCAATTTACCAGTATAGAACTTCAAAAAGGATTACCAAATGGTCAAGAAGGTATTGAAAAGATTGGACAGTTAATTGGACGAATTACAGGTGGGGAACCTAGCGATACAAAAAAGTTCGTGACAGAGAATCAGAAATAAGAAAAGAAGATTTAACACCTGAAGCTGTCTACAACAATTACAGGAAAATAGCTAAAGATTTGATAGAAAAGGGCATGGATGCAGAAAAAGTGGCTAACATGCCGATACACTTCTTTTTAGACATTGTCGAATCGAAGATTGAAACAAAGCGAACTGCGAAAAGTTTTAAAGATATTTTTTAATCAGCCTTTAAAGGTTGATTTTTTATTTACATCTTGGAAGAAAGGAGGTTTTTAAATGCCTAATCCTATAGGTAATATGGTCATAAAGGTTGATTTAGATGGTTCTGGATTCAATAGAGGTGTGACAGGTTTAAATAGGCAAATGAAAATGGTTTCGCGTGAGCTTTCGGCTAATTTATCACAATTTTCTAGATATGATAATTCATTAGAAAAGTCGAAGATAAAAGTCGAAGGTTTGAGTAAAAAACAAAAAGTTCAAGCCCAGATTACTAAAGAGCTGAAAGATAGTTATGACAAACTTAGTAAAGAAACTGGTGAAAACAGTGCAAAGACACAAGCTGCGGCTGCTAAATACAATGAAGCTTACGCTAAATTAAACCAATATGAGCGAGAGTTAAACCAAGCCACACAAGAATTAAAAGACATGCAAAGAGAGCAGAAAGCATTAAATACTGCAATGGGAAAACTTGGTACCAACTTTAATAATTTTGGTCCTAAACTTCAAGAAATTGGTAACAGTATGAAAAATGTAGGCCGTAACATGACTATGTATGTAACTGCGCCGGTGGTTGCTGGGTTTGCTGTAGCAGCTAAAAAAGGTATTGAATTCGATGACAGTATGAGAAAAGTTAAAGCAACTTCAGGTGCTACTGGGGAAGAGTTTGAAGCTTTGAAGAAAAAGGCTCGCGAAATGGGTGCAACAACAAAATTTAGTGCATCAGATTCGGCTGAAGCATTAAATTACATGGCACTTGCTGGTTGGGATTCTAAGCAAATGATGGAAGGTTTAAGCGGAGTTATGGATTTAGCGGCAGCATCTGGCGAAGAACTGGGAGCAGTAAGTGACATTGTTACAGATGGACTAACGGCATTTGGTTTAAAAGCAAAGGATAGTGGTCATTTAGCGGACGTTTTAGCACAAACTAGCTCGAAGGCAAATACGGATGTCAGAGGACTCGGAGAAGCTTTTAAATATGTCGCTCCTGTAGCAGGTGCGTTAGGTTACACGATTGAAGATACATCTATTGCGATAGGTTTAATGAGTAATGCTGGTATCAAAGGTGAAAAAGCAGGTACAGCGTTACGAACAATGTTCACCAATCTTTCAAGTCCAACTAGAGCTATGGGGAATGAAATGGAACGCTTAGGAATATCTATTACAGATAGTAATGGGAAAATGATTCCTATGCGAAAGCTTTTAGACCAACTGAGGGAAAAATTTAAACATCTTTCAAAAGACCAACAAGCTAGTTCTGCAGCTACAATATTTGGTAAAGAAGCGATGTCAGGAGCATTAGCGATTATAAATGCTTCTGATGAAGACTATCAAAAGTTAACCAAATCTATAGATTCATCTACCGGCGCATCTAAAAGAATGGCCGATACAATGGAATCTGGTTTAGGTGGGAAATTAAGAACTTTAAGGTCGCAATTAGAAGAACTAGCCTTAACGATTTATGACAGAATAGAACCAGCACTAAAGATTATAGTAAGTGCTTTTAGCAAAGTAGTGACATGGGTTACTAAATTACCAACGTCAATTCAATTAGCGGTTGTTGGGTTTGGATTATTTGTAGCAGTTTTAGGTCCTTTAGTTTTTATGTTCGGTTTATTTATCAGCGTGATGGGGAATGCAATGACAGTTTTAGGACCCTTGTTAATAAACGTTAATAAAGCTAGTGGTTTATTCGCGTTTTTAAGAACTAAAATCGCATCACTTGTTAAACTATTTCCGATTTTAGGTGTGTCGATATCAAGTTTAACGTTACCTATAACATTAATTGTAGGTGCATTAGTTGGTATTGGCATAGCTTTCTATCAAGCTTATAAACGTTCAGAAACTTTTAGAAATATTGTAAATCAGGCAATCTCTGGTGTAGCAAACGCATTTAAAGCAGCTAAACTAGCGTTACAAGGTTTCTTTGATTTATTCAAAGGTGATAGTAAAGGCGCGGTTACCCTAGAGAAGATATTTCCACCCGAAACTGTAGCAGGAATACAAAATGTAGTTAATACGATTAGAACAACTTTCTTTAAAGTAGTTGATGCAATCGTTGGTTTCGCCAAAGAGATAGGCGCTCAATTAGCCTCTTTCTGGAAAGAGAACGGCTCAGAAATAACACAAGCTTTGCAAAATATAGCTGGTTTCATTAAAGCAACCTTTGAATTTATTTTTAACTTTATTATTAAACCAATCATGTTTGCGATTTGGCAAGTGATGCAATTTATTTGGCCGGCGGTTAAAGCTTTGATTGTCAGCACTTGGGAAAATATCAAAGGTGTAATACAAGGGGCTATTAATATTATTTTGGGTATTATCAAAGTGTTCTCTAGTCTTTTCACAGGAAACTGGCGAGGCGTTTGGGACGGCATTGTAATGATACTGAAAGGTACTGTGCAGTTAATTTGGAATTTAATACAACTGTGGTTTGTAGGTAAGATTCTAGGTGTTGTTAGATACTTTGGTGGATTGCTTAAAGGTTTAATATCCGGTATCTGGGGTGTTATCAAAGGTATTTTCACAAAATCATTATCTGCAATTTGGAATGCAACGAAAAGTATTTTTGGTTTCTTATACAATAGTGTTAAATCTATTTTCACTAATATGAAAAACTGGTTATCTAGTACGTGGAATAATATCAAAAGCAATACCGTCGGCAAGGCTCATTCGTTATTTACGGGTGTAAGGTCTAAATTCACAAGTTTATGGAATGCGACGAAAGATATATTTACTAAATTAAGAAATTGGATGTCAAACATCTGGAACTCTATTAAAGATAACACGGTAGGTATAGCTGGTCGTTTGTGGGATAAAGTACGTAATATCTTCGGAAACATGCGTGACGGTTTAAAATCTATCATTGGTAAAATTAAAGATCATATCGGCGGTATGGTAGATGCTATTAAAAAAGGACTTAATAAATTAATTGAAGGCTTAAACTGGGTCGGTGGTAAGTTAGGTATGGATGAAATACCTAGGTTACACACTGGTACAGAGCACACACATACTACTACAAGATTAGTTAAGAACGGTAAGATTGCACGTGATACATTCGCTACAGTTGGGGATAAAGGACGTGGAAATGGTCCAAATGGTTTTAGAAATGAAATGATTGAATTCCCTAATGGTAAACGTGTAATCACACCTAATACAGACACTACTGCTTATTTACCTAAAGGCTCAAAAGTATACAACGGTGCACAAACTTATTCAATGTTAAACGGAACGCTTCCGAGATTTCATTTCGGTACTACTATGTGGAAAGATATTAAATCTAGTGCATCATCGGCATTTAACTGGACAAAAGATCAAATAGGTAAAGGTACAAAGTGGCTTGGCGATAAAGTTGGTGATGTCATGGACTTTATCGATAATCCAGGCAAACTTTTAAATTATGTACTTCAAGCGTTTGGAGTTGATTTCAGTTCTCTAACTAAAGGTATGGGTATTGCTGGCGATATAACAAAAGCTGCATGGTCTAAGATTAAGAAAAGTGCAATCAAGTGGCTTGAGGATGCTTTCGCAGAGTCGGGTGATGGCGGTGTATTAGATATGAGTAAATTACGTTACTTATACGGTCACACTGCTGCTTATACACGAGAAACCGGACGCCCATTCCATGAAGGTCTGGATTTTGATTACATTTACGAACCTGTTCCATCAACCATTAATGGTAGAGCACAAGTTATGCCTTTTCATAATGGTGGTTATGGAAAATGGGTGAAAATTGTAAAGGGCGCCTTAGAAGTTATTTATGCACATTTATCTAAATATAAAGTTAAAACTGGTCAACAAGTTAGGGTCGGACAGACTGTTGGTATATCGGGGAATACGGGGTTTAGTACAGGACCTCACTTACATTATGAGATGCGTTGGAATGGAAGACATAGAGACCCGTTACCGTGGTTAAGAAAGAATAATGGGGGCGGCAAAAGTACACCCGGTGGTAATGGTGCAGCTAATGCTAGACGAGCTATTAAGGCTGCTCAAAATATTTTAGGAGGAAGGTATAAGGCGAGTTGGATTACTAACGAGATGATGCGTGTTGCGAGTCGTGAATCCAATTATACAGCTAATGCAGTCAATAATTGGGATAGCAACGCAAGAGCTGGTATACCTTCAAGAGGTATGTTCCAAATGATAGATCCTTCATTTAGAGCGTACGCAAAGTCGGGTTACAATAATCCTCTCAACCCAACTCATCAAGCTATATCGGCTATGAGATATATTGTGGGTAAATGGGTACCAAGAACAGGCTCATGGAGAGCTGCGTTCAAACGCGCTGGTGATTACGCATATGCTACTGGTGGCAAAGTCTATAACGGATTGTATCACTTAGGGGAAGAAGGATATCCAGAGTGGATAATACCTACTGATCCAAGTAGAGCGAACGAAGCACACAAATTATTAGCTTTAGCTGCTAACGATATTGATAACCGCTCTAAAAATAAGCGACCAAACAACTTACCAAATCCAAGTATAAGTAATAGTGATACAAACTATATTCATACATTGGAGAATAAACTGGATGCGGTTATTAATTGTTTGGTTAGTTTGGTTGAGTCTAATCAAGTTATTGCAGATAAGGATTACGAACCAGTTATTAATAAGTATGTGTTTGAAGATGAGGTAAATAATTCTATCGATAAACGAGAGCGTCACGAATCTACAAGAGTTAGATTTAGAAGAGGAGGCACGATAATCTAATGCAAGATACAATTCAAATAGACAATAAAACAATTGGATGGCTGGTTGTGCAAAGAGGGTTCGAGATACCCTCTTTTAATTTTGTTACTGAAAAAGAAAACGTAAAAGGTAGAGCGGGATCTATTGTTAAGAATCGTTATTTAAATGATATCGAATTTGATTTACCATTAATTATTCGAAACGAAAAATTGTCACCAGGTGGAGAAAAAACACACGATGATATATTAGAAGCATTGGTCAAGTTCTTCAATATTAAAGATTTAACACCTAAAAAACTTAAATTCAAATCTCAAAACTGGTATTGGTTTGCATATTTTGATGGTCCATTAAAATTACCGAAAAACCCAAGAGGTTCAGTGAAGTTCACTATAAAAGTAGTGTTAACAGATCCTTATAAATACTCGGTAACTGGAAACAAAAACACCGCGATTTCAGACCAAGTTTCAGTTGTAAATAGTGGGACTGCTGACACTCCTTTAATTGTTGAAGCCCGAGCAATTAAACCATCTAGTTACTTTATGATTACTAAAAATGATGAAGATTATTTTATGGTTGGTGATGATGAGGTAACCAAAGAAGTTAAGGATTACATGCCTCCTGTTTATCATAGTGAGTTTCGTGATTTCAAAGGTTGGACTAAGATGATTACTGAAGATATTCCAAGTAATGACTTAGGTGGTAAGGTCGGCGGTGACTTTGTGATATCCAATCTTGGCGAAGGATATAAAGCAACTAATTTTCCTGATGCAAAAGGTTGGGTTGGTGCTGGCACGAAACGAGGGCTCCCTAAAGCGATGACAGATTTTCAAATTACCTATAAATGTATTGTTGAACAAAAAGGTAAAGGTGCCGGAAGAACAGCACAACATATTTATGATAGTGATGGTAAGTTACTTGCTTCTATTGGTTATGAAAATAAATATCATGATAGAAAAATAGGACATATTGTTGTTACGTTGTATAACCAAAAAGGAGACCCCAAAAAGATATACGACTATCAGAATAAACCGATAATGTATAACTTGGACAGAATCGTTGTTTATATGCGGCTCAGAAGAGTAGGTAATAAATTTTCTATTAAAACTTGGAAATTTGATCACATTAAAGACCCAGATAGACGTAAACCTATTGATATGGATGAGAAAGAGTGGATAGATGGCGGTAAGTTTTATCAGCGTCCAGCTTCTATCATAGCTATCTATAGTGCGAAGTATAACGGTTATAAGTGGATGGAGATGAATGGATTAGGTTCATTCAATACGGAGATTCTACCGAAACCGAAAGGCGCAAGGGATGTCATTATACAAAAAGGTGATTTAGTGAAAATAGATATGCAAGCAAAAAGTGTTGTCATCAATGAGGAACCAATGTTGAGCGAGAAATCGTTTGGAAGTAATTATTTCAATGTTGATTCTGGGTACAGTGAATTAATCATACAACCTGAAAACGTCTTTGATACGACGGTTAAATGGCAAGATAGATATTTATAGAAAGGAGATGAGAGTGTGATACATGTTTTAGATTTTAACGACAAGATTATAGATTTCCTTTCTACTGATGACCCTTCCTTAGTTAGAGCGATTCATAAACGTAATGTTAATGACAATTCAGAAATGCTTGAACTGCTCATATCATCAGAAAGAGCTGAAAAGTTCCGTGAACGACATCGTGTTATTATAAGGGATTCAAACAAACAATGGCGTGAATTTATTATTAACTGGGTTCAAGATACGATGGACGGCTACACAGAGATAGAATGTATAGCGTCTTATCTTGCTGATATAACAACAGCTAAACCGTATGCACCAGGCAAATTTGAGAAAAAGACAACTTCAGAAGCATTGAAAGATGTGTTGAGCGATACAGGTTGGGAAGTTTCTGAACAAACCGAATACGATGGCTTACGTACTACGTCATGGACTTCCTATCAAACTAGATATGAAGTTTTAAAGCAATTATGTACAACCTATAAAATGGTATTGGATTTTTATATAGAGCTTAGTTCTAATACCGTCAAAGGTAGATATGTGGTACTCAAAAAGAAAAACAGCTTATTCAAAGGTAAAGAAATTGAGTATGGTAAAGATTTGGTTGGGTTAACTAGGAAGATTGATATGTCAGAAATCAAAACAGCATTAATTGCTGTGGGACCCGAAAATGACAAAGGAAAGCGTTTAGAGTTAGTTGTGACTGATGACGAAGCACAAAGTCAATTCAACTTACCTACCCGTTATATTTGGGGAATATACGAACCTCAATCAGATGATCAAAATATGAATGAAACACGGTTGCGTTCTTTAGCCAAAACAGAGTTAAATAAACGTAAGTCGGCAGTTATGTCATATGAGATTACTTCTACTGATTTGGAAGTTACGTATCCGCACGAGATTATATCAATTGGTGATACAGTCAGAGTAAAACATAGAGATTTTAACCCGCCATTGTATGTAGAGGCAGAAGTTATTGCCGAAGAATATAACATAATTTCAGAAAATAGCACATATACATTCGGTCAACCTAAAGAGTTCAAAGAATCAGAATTACGAGAAGAGTTTAACAAGCGATTGAACATAATACATCAAAAGTTAAACGATAATATTAGCAATATCAACACTATAGTTAAAGATGTTGTAGATGGTGAATTAGAATACTTTGAACACAAAATACACAAAAGTGATACACCGCCAGAAAATCCAGTCAATGATATGCTTTGGTATGATACAAGTAACCCTGATGTTGCTGTCTTGCGTAGATATTGGAATGGTCGATGGATTGAAGCAACACCAAATGATGTTGAAAAATTAGGTGGTATAACAAGAGAGAAAGCGCTATTCAGTGAATTAAACAATATTTTTATTAATTTATCTATACAACACGCTAGTCTTTTGTCAGAAGCTACAGAATTACTGAATAGCGAGTACTTAGTAGATAATGATTTGAAAGCGGACTTACAAGCAAGTTTAGACGCTGTGATTGATGTTTATAATCAAATTAAAAATAATTTAGAATCTATGACACCCGAAACTGCAACGATTGGTCGGTTGGTAGATACACAAGCTTTATTTCTTGAGTATAGAAAGAAATTACAAGATGTTTATACAGATGTAGAAGATGTCAAAATCGCCATTTCAGATAGATTTAAATTATTACAGTCACAATACACTGATGAAAAATATAAAGAAGCGTTGGAAATAATAGCAACAAAATTTGGTTTAACGGTGAATGAAGATTTGCAGTTAGTCGGAGAACCTAATGTTGTTAAATCAGCTATTGAAGCAGCTAGAGAATCCACAAAAGAACAATTACGTGACTATGTAAAAACATCGGACTATAAAACAGACAAAGACGGTATTGTTGAACGTTTAGATACTGCTGAAGCTGAGAGAACGACTTTAAAAGGTGAAATCAAAGATAAAGTTACGTTAAACGAATATCGAAACGGATTGGAAGAACAAAAACAATATACTGATGACCAGTTAAGTGATTTGTCCAATAATCCTGAGATTAAAGCAAGTATTGAACAAGCAAATCAAGAAGCGCAAGAAGCTTTAAAATCATACATTGATGCTCAAGATGATCTTAAAGAGAAGGAATCGCAAGCGTATGCTGATGGTAAAATTTCGGAAGAAGAGCAACGCGCTATACAAGATGCTCAAGCTAAACTTGAAGAGGCAAAACAAAACGCAGAACTAAAGGCTAGAAACGCTGAAAAGAAAGCTAATGCTTATACAGACAACAAGGTCAAAGAAAGCACAGATGCACAGAGGAGAACACTGACTCGCTATGGTTCTCAAATTATACAAAATGGTAAGGAAATCAAATTAAGAACTACTAAAGAAGAGTTTAATGCAACCAATCGTACACTTTCAAATATATTAAACGAGATTGTCCAAAACGTTACAGATGGAACAACAATCAGATATGATGATAACGGAGTGGCTCAAGCTTTAAATGTGGGGCCACGTGGTATTAGATTAAATGCTGATAAAATTGATATTAACGGTAATAGAGAAATAAACCTTCTTATCCAAAATATGCGAGATAAAGTAGATAAAACCGATATTGTCAACAGCCTTAATTTATCAAGAGAGGGTCTTGATATCAATGTTAATAGAATTGGAATTAAAGGCGGTAACAATAACAGATATGTTCAAATACAGAATGATTCTATTGAACTAGGTGGTATTGTGCAACGTACTTGGAGAGGGAAACGTTCAACAGACGATATTTTTACGCGACTGAAAGACGGTCACCTAAGATTTAGAAATAACACCGCTGGCGGTTCACTTTATATGTCACATTTTGGTATTTCGACTTATATTGATGGTGAAGGTGAAGACGGTGGTTCATCTGGTACGATTCAATGGTGGGATAAAACTTACAGTGATAGTGGCATGAATGGTATAACAATCAATTCCTATGGTGGTGTCGTTGCACTAACGTCAGATAATAATCGGGTTGTTCTGGAGTCTTACGCTTCATCGAATATCAAAAGCAAACAGGCACCGGTGTATTTATATCCAAACACAGACAAAGTGCCTGGATTAAACCGATTTGCATTCACGCTGTCTAATGCAGATAATGCTTATTCGAGTGACGGTTATATTATGTTTGGTTCTGATGAGAACTATGATTACGGTGCGGGTATCAGGTTTTCTAAAGAAAGAAATAAAGGTCTTGTTCAAATTGTTAATGGACGATATGCAACAGGTGGAGATACAACAATCGAAGCAGGGTATGGCAAATTTAATATGCTGAAACGACGTGATGGTAATAGGTATATTCATATACAGAGTACAGACCTACTGTCTGTAGGTTCAGATGATGCAGGAGATAGGATAGCTTCTAACTCAATTTATAGACGTACTTATTCGGCCGCAGCTAATTTGCATATTACTTCTGCTGGCACAATTGGGCGTTCGACATCAGCGCGTAAATACAAGTTATCTATCGAAAATCAATATAACGATAGAGATGAACAACTGGAACATTCAAAAGCTATTCTTAACTTACCTATTAGAACGTGGTTTGATAAAGCTGAGTCTGAAATTTTAGCTAGAGAGCTGAGAGAAGATAGAAAATTATCGGAAGACACCTATAAACTTGATAGATACGTAGGTTTGATTGCTGAAGAGGTGGAGAATTTAGGATTAAAAGAGTTTGTCACGTATGATGACAAAGGAGAAATTGAAGGTATAGCGTATGATCGTCTATGGATTCATCTTATCCCTGTTATCAAAGAACAACAACTAAGAATCAAGAAATTGGAGGAGTCAAAGAATGCAGGATAACAAACAAGGATTACAAGCTAATCCTGAATATACAATTCATTATTTATCACAGGAAATTATGAGGTTAACACAAGAAAACGCGATGTTAAAAGCGTATATACAAGAAAATAAAGAAAATCAACAATGTGCTGAGGAAGAGTAATCCTTAGCACTATTTTTATACAAAAATTTAAGGAGGTCATTTAATTATGGCAAAAGAAATTATCAACAATACAGAAAGGTTTATTTTAGTACAAATCGACAAAGAAGGTACAGAACGTGTAGTATATCAAGATTTCACAGGAAGTTTTACAACTTCTGAAATGGTTAACCATGCTCAAGATTTTAAATCTGAAGAAAACGCTAAGAAAATTGCGGAGACGTTAAATTTGTTATATCAATTAACTAACAAAAAACAACGTGTGAAAGTAGTGAAAGAAGTTGTGGATAGAACTGACTTGTCATCTGATAAAACAGTTGATAGCGAAACAATGTAGCTATACTAAGCTATGAGCATTACGCTCATAGCTTTCTTAGAAAGTAGGTGTAGTTTTGGATGATATTCAGAAAATAAAAAAAGAGCTTTCTGAATTAGTTGAACGTGTGGATGATGTTGAAATACTAGCAAATGAAACAGCTGATCATGTGCTTGAACTTAGAGAGGAACATAAGCAACATCATAATGAACTAAGAGAATCTCATAAAGAACTTAAAGATAAGCAAGATAAAGTTGTAGATGAGAATTTAGAGCAAACAAAGATATTAAACAGAATTGAAGAAAGATATCAAACGCAAGTAGATGTTGCGCAAAAAAACGAAGAAAAGACACTCGCCCAAAATAAATGGCTCGTAGGTGCCATATGGGCGCTTGTAACAATTGTTATGATTGCAGTCATTACTGCATCAATTACTGCGTTATTACCTTAAGGGAGGTGGACAAAATGAGTTGGGCAAGATGGTTGTCATGTTATTTGTATGGTCGTAAATGTAAATAATGTTTTTGGTCAGTGCTTCGGCACTGGCTTTTTATTTTGATTGAAAAGAGTTACGTACATTGTATTACACAGCTCAAAAGACAGGAAGCATACTGCAAGTGAAGTTGGGAAGTGTTGTCAATACCAAGTAAGTAAGATATCTGAAATGTATAATAGAGTAAAAATGAAATCTTTTTATTATATTATAGACAAGTATAAAAAAGGTATAGTAATATATGTATGTATAAGTAAATAATGATAATTCTATAATTATTGTATATAACTAATAATTACTTCGACAAAAATAATCTATTATCCAAATATTTTAGATAATAAAAAGTTTGTATGGAATTATGCTTTAGAGGTGAGCAAAATGAAAAAAACAGCATTTATACTACTTTTATTCATTGCCCTAACGTGGACAACAAGTCCACTTGTAAATGGTAGCGAGAAAAGCGAAGAAATAAATGAAAAAGATTTGCGAAAAAAGTCTGAATTGCAGGGAGCAGCTTTAGGCAATCTTAAACAAATCTATTATTACAATGAAAAAGCTAAAACTGAAAATAAAGAGAGTCACGATCAATTTTTACAGCATACTATATTGTTTAAAGGCTTTTTTACAAATCATTCATGGTATAACGATTTATTAGTAGATTTTGATTCAAAGGATATTGTTGATAAATATAAAGGGAAAAAAGTAGACTTATATGGTGCTTATTATGGTTATCAATGTGCGGGTGGTACACCAAACAAAACAGCTTGCATGTATGGTGGTGTAACGTTACATGATAATAATCGATTGACCGAAGAGAAAAAAGTGCCAATCAATTTATGGCTAGACGGTAAACAAAATACAGTACCTTTGGAAACGGTTAAAACGAATAAGAAAAATGTAACTGTTCAGGAGTTGGATCTTCAAGCAAGACGTTATTTACAGGAAAAATATAATTTATATAACTCTGATGTTTTTGATGGGAAGGTTCAGAGGGGATTAATCGTGTTTCATACTTCTACAGAACCTTCGGTTAATTACGATTTATTTGGTGCTCAAGGACAGAATTCAAATACACTATTAAGAATATATAGAGATAATAAAACGATTAACTCTGAAAACATGCATATTGATATATATTTATATACAAGTTAAACATGGTAGTTTTGAACACGTAATGTTCAGATTATTATGAACCGAGAATAATCTGAAAGTTTACAAGCAGTAAAAAAAGTATATGTGCTATAATATGCTTTGAGCAAGTTGGATAGATGGTGGCTATCTGAGTATAAGGAGGTGGTGCCTATGGTGGCATTACTGAAATCTTTAGAAAGGAGACGCCTAATTTTTAACGGGCTCATTAGGGTAACATGTTTGCGTATGTTGCCCTTTTTCTATATATAAATTAACACACCATAATATAAATATCAAATAGACGGCTTATTAGTCGTCTTTTTATTTTGGATAAAAGGAGATAAGAATATGATTAATTGGAAAATTAGAATGAAACAAAAATCATTTTGGGTAGCGATATTGTCAGCTATCTTTTTATTTGCTCAAAACATCGCCAAAGCTATTGGGTATGATATTCAAGTTTATACAGAGCAATTAACAGACGGTTTAAACGCTATATTAGGATTTTTAGTATTAACTGGTGTGATTCAAGACCCGACTACTAAAGGTATAGGTGATAGCCACCAAGCTTTAGAATATGAAGAACCAAGAAGAAAATACTAGGAGGTAAAATAATGAAAACATACAGTGAAGCAAGAGCAAGGTTACGTTGGTATCAAGGTAGATATATTGATTTTGACGGTTGGTATGGTTACCAATGTGCAGATTTAGCAGTTGATTACATTTATTGGTTGTTAGAAATTAGAATGTGGGGAAATGCAAAAGATGCAATCAATAACGATTTTAAAAACATGGCAACAGTATATGAAAACACATCATCGTTTGTTCCACAAATAGGTGATGTGGCTGTATTTACCAAAGGAATATATAAACAATACGGTCATATTGGTTTAGTGTTTAATGGTGGTAATACAAATCAATTTTTAATTTTGGAACAGAACTATGACGGTAACGCAAATACGCCTGCAAAGTTACGTTGGGATAATTATTACGGCTGTACTCACTTTATTAGACCTAAGTATAAAAGTGAGGGCTTAATGAATAAGATCACAAATAAAGTTAAACCACCTGCTCAAAAAGCAGTCGGTAAATCTGCAAGTAAAATAACAGTTGGAAGTAAAGCGCCTTATAACCTTAAATGGTCAAAAGGTGCTTATTTTAATGCGAAAATCGACGGCTTAGGTGCTACTTCAGCCACTAGATACGGTGATAATCGTACTAACTATAGATTCGATGTTGGACAGGCTGTATACGCGCCTGGAACATTAATATATGTGTTTGAAATTATAGATGGTTGGTGTCGCATTTATTGGAACAATCATAATGAGTGGATATGGCATGAGAGATTGATTGTGAAAGAAGTGTTTTAATATAATGTTTGCTTAAATGTTGTATTGTGATATAATAACATTATTCTTTAGATAACATTACTCTCAAGATTTAAATGTGCATAACAGGCAGGTACTTCGGTACTTGCCTATTTTTTTTATGTTATAATTACATGCGTATATAGTAGGAGTGAACTATATAGCCCGGCAGAGGCCATGTATCTGACTGTTGGTCCCACAGGAGACATCTTCCTTGTCATCACTCGATACATATATCTTAACAACATAGAAATGTTACATTCGCTACAACCGTATCTTAATCGATACGGTTATATTTATTCCCCTACAACCAACAAAACCACAGATCCTATTAATTTAGGGTTGTGGTTATTTTTTGCGTTTTTTTGGGGCAAAAAAAGGGCAGATTATTTGAAAAAGGGCAAACGCTTGTGGAAAATCTAAAAGGTTAAAAATGACAAAAACCTTGATACAACAGTGTTTTTGGACGCTCGTGTACGTTAGAGAATGACCGGTTTACCATCATACAAGGATGGGATCATGTCGATTTTATCGGTGTAGATTTCCTAGATTTCAAGCGTAAAGGTGCAGAACTCGCCAACTTCTATACAGGTATTATAAATGACTTGTTGCGTGTTGAAGCAACTGAAGGTAAAGGTACACAATTGAAAGCAAGTTAAATTCATCTTCTGAATTTAATATGCTATGTATTTCGTGCTACTAACATGGCACAGCAGATATAAGTAACATCACAGTGTTGAATTTCAAAATAGTAAAGTGAAATAAAGCGCCTGTCTCATTAGCGAAAACTAAAGGGACAGGCGTATCTTTTTATGAGCTTAATAAATTGTATGAATAATATGGTTGATCGAATAACTGTTTATCATGATGATAAATTGAGTTTTTTAAAATAATGATATATTACACCATTGTTATAGCGTTTAAGAAATCAACAACTTTACGATAAATAGTGATTGCTTCGTCATTAGGTCTACGATCAAAATCATGCTCGTTTTTATTCACGCGTTCAGATGTTGAATGTGGAACATGATTCATGATATGTTCGCTTTCCTCAACGGGAACATCATAATCGCCATTACAATGCGCAATGAAAACAGGTGGAAGTGTTTTAAGTTCATCTGGTGCAATATTATATTTTGAATCAGTATAATCAGCAATGTTAATCATATTTATCCATTTACCTGTGCCACGTGCATAAACGTAGATTAAAAAACGTTGTGCGATCTGATCTTGAACAACCGGTGTTGGTGAAGTGAGTTGTGCAATCATTGTTTCGTTTACGCTTTGAGCTATTTTTGCGTAATAACTATTAGTTGTTTTAAAAGGTTCAGTGTTGATGCGACTATAACCATAAAAATCAATAACACCATCAATATCTCTGTCTCGTGCAATTAATAGACTTAAATATGCACCTGATGATCTGCCAAAGGTAAAAATAGGGCAATTAGAATATTGTGATTGAATCGCATCGAATGATGCGTAGACATCCTCAATAATGCAATCGAGACTTACTTCTGGTAATAAACGATAACTTAGTTGAATTAAATCGTAATGTTCCGTAAGGATATCGATATACTGTGGGGATAAATCGTTAGCTTTACCGAACATTAATCCACCACCGTGGATGTAGACAATGGCACCTTTTGTTGGTTGATGCTTCGCTTTAATAATTGTGTAGGGTAATTCAAACGCATCTTTAGTAATTACTTTATCTTTAATTTCAGTCACGACTATACAGGCTCCTTATTTTTGATATTGATGTCATTATAACACTGTCTTAAATTTCCATGAAAAATAGTCTTAAGACGATGAGTCATGATAATTCTGTTCCAATTGACGTAAAGCGTCACGGGTATGCTTCTTTAGACCTTCCCCATAATCCATCATTTTAACAATATCTTTAAAAGCAGCATGTGGAATGGCTAAATCTTCTAAATCTGCCATAGAAAATTCAAGATTGATATCATGAGGTCGCTGTTCAGCAAGTTTATGCACAAAGTCAGGTTCTGTGACAAAAGGCGAAGACATGCCGACCATATCTGCATGTTGTAAAGCATCTAAAGCAGACTCTGGAGAATTAATCCCGCCACTTGCAATTAAAGGGATGCGACCAGCTAAATGTTCATAGACAATTTGGTTAACTGGTCGACCGAAATGTTCACCTGGTGTACGAGACGTATTTTGATAAATATGTCGCCCCCAGCTAGCGATTGCTAAATATTGGATGTTTGAAACGTCCATGACCCAATCGATTAATTGATTGAACTCGTCAATGGTATATCCTAAATCACTACCTCTGGTTTCTTCTGGCGTTGCTCGAAATCCTAAAATAAAATTGTCAGGTGCTTCTTTATCAATCACTTCTTGTACCGCACACATAACTTCTAAACATAATCTTGCACGATTTTTTAATGAGTCGGCACCGTAATGGTCTGTACGTTTATTCGAAAAAGTTGAGAAAAATGTTTGAATCAGCAAACGTTGTGCAATCGAAATTTCCACACCATCAAAACCTGCTTTAATCGCGCGTAATGTAGCATCGCGATACTGCTGAATGATGCTATTGATTTTCTCATGAGACATGGCGATAACATCGTGTTCAATCGGTGAATGTAACGTCATAGGGCTTGGTCCATACACCTTTCCAAAATTTAAAATTGCTTGATTTGAAAAACGACCAGCATGCGCTAGCTGAATAATAGCGAGGCTACCATGTTGTTTCATCGTAGATGCCATGTTAGTTAATCCAGGGATACAAGCATCATGATCAATATTAAAGCCGTATTCAAACAATTGACCATATGGCTCAATGTAAGCAGCGCCGGTGACTTGCATACCAGCTGAATTAGAGCGACGTGCAGCATAAGCCAAGTCTGCTTTTGTAATATAGCCTTCTTTTGTTGATGCGTTTACGGTCATTGGTGATAATACAAAGCGATTCGAAATTTTGATGCCATTAGGTAAGTGGATTGATTGTAAAAGTGGTTTGTATCGGTACATACTATGATTCCTTTTCTATTCAATATTGTTTTCAAAGTACCATGGAAAGAATGAATAATCAATGATGAACAGTCTTGATAGAATAGAATTGGTACATGGAAAGCATTTTTAAAATTAAAATTGAACTAATGAATGTCATTTGTAGGTCTGAAAATATGAATATGAAAAAGAAAAATACAAGCGAAAAGATATAAAAGTTAATTGAAAAACGTTATCATATACGTGGGTATATGAAGAGGGAATGGTATTAAGAACGCTAAAATGTTATGTCTGTTTGACATGACAGGATAAGTTTGGAGATGACGGATTGGTTAAATTAAGCGTATTAGACTATGCCTTAATAGATGAAGGTAAGGATGCACAAAAGGCGTTGCAGGATTCAGTGACACTTGCAAAATTAGCAGATCGACTTGGCTTTAAGCGAATTTGGTTTACGGAACATCATAATGTACCAGCGTTTGCGTGTAGTAGTCCAGAACTTTTGATGATGCATACATTGGCGCAGACAAATCACATACGAGTTGGTTCTGGTGGTGTGATGTTGCCGCACTATCGCCCTTATAAAATTGCTGAGCATTTTAGAATGATGGCAGCGTTATATCCAAATCGTATTGATTTAGGTATTGGTAATAATCCAGGTACTACTATGGTAAAGCAAGCTTTAGATGGAATAAATCCTACATATGATAGTTACGATGAATCGATTTCGTTATTACGTGATTATCTTACAATAAAGGATAAACCAAGTGCGCATACGTTAGGTGTCCAACCACACATTGATCATTTTCCAGAAATGTGGTTATTAAGTAGTAGCGCAACATCTGCCAAAATAGCTGCTGAACTAGGTATAGGACTTTCTGTTGGAACATTTTTGCTACCGGATATAAATGCGATACATGCAGCGAAGGATAACATTGATATTTACAAAAAACATTTCCAAGCATCAACGATTAAAATGGACGCAAAGGTGATGGCATCTGTATTTGTCATTGTAGCTGATAACGAAGCGGAAGTAGCAGCATTACAACATGCCTTAGATGTTTGGTTATTAGGTAAATTACAATTTGCAGAATTTGAACATTTTCCATCGGTAGACACAGCGCAAAAGTATAAGCTTAATGATCGAGACAAAGAGATGATTCAAGCACATCAAGCACGCATCATTGCAGGTACACAAGAACAGGTTAGAGCACAATTAGATGATTTCATTGCTACGTTTGAAGTTGATGAGGTGTTAGTAGCACCGCTTATTCCAGGCATTGAACAGCGTTGTAAAACATTAAAATTACTCGCGGAAATCTATTTGTAGCATTTTAAATAGAAGAGAAAGGATGAAGATAAGATGAAAAAGTTAGCCAATTATTTATGGGTAGAAAAAGTAGGAGATTTGTATGTGTTTAGTATGACACCTGAATTGCAAGATGATATTGGGACAGTAGGTTATGTTGAATTCGTAAGTCCAGATGAAGTTAAAGTGGATAATGAAATTGTGAGTATCGAAGCATCGAAAACGGTCATTGATGTGCAAACGCCATTGTCAGGAACGATTATTGAGCGAAATACAAAAGCGGAAGAAGAACCGACAATTTTAAACTCTGAAAAACCAGAAGAAAATTGGTTGTTCAAATTGGATGATGTCGATAAAGAAGCATTCCTAGCATTACCGGAGGCTTAAATGGAAACGTTAAAATCAAATAAAGCGAGACTTGAATATTTAATCAATGATATGCGTCGAGAGAGAAATGACAATGACGTATTGGTAATGCCATCTTCATTTGAAGATTTGTGGGAATTATATCGAGGCTTAGCAAATGTCAGACCGGCATTACCTGTAAGTGATGAATATTTAGCTGTACAAGATGCTATGTTAAGTGATTTGAATCGTCAACATGTTACGGATTTGAAGGATTTGAAGCCGATAAAAGGTGACAATATCTTTGTTTGGCAAGGTGATATCACGACGTTAAAAATCGATGCTATTGTTAATGCTGCAAATAGTCGTTTTCTAGGATGTATGCAAGCTAATCATGACTGCATTGATAATATTATTCATACAAAAGCGGGTGTTCAAGTTCGACTTGATTGTGCAGAGATCATTCGACAACAAGGGCGCAATGAAGGTGTAGGTAAAGCCAAAATAACACGTGGATATAATTTGCCAGCAAAGTATATAATTCATACGGTTGGTCCGCAAATACGTCGATTGCCTGTTTCAAAGATGAATCATGACTTGTTAGCTAAATGTTATCTTAGCTGTCTTAAATTGGCTGATCAACATAGTTTAAATCATGTCGCTTTTTGCTGTATATCTACAGGTGTATTTGCTTTTCCTCAAGATGAAGCAGCAGAAATTGCTGTTCGAACAGTAGAAAGCTATCTCAAAGAAACAAATTCAACATTGAAAGTCGTGTTCAATGTATTTACAGATAAGGATTTACAACTGTATAAGGAGGCATTGAACCGTGATGCAGAGTAGTAAATGGAATGCAATGTCTCTGTTAATGGATGACAAGACAAAGCAGGCTGAAGTATTGCGTACTGCGATTGATGAAGCAGATGCGATAGTGATTGGAATTGGTGCAGGCATGTCTGCATCTGACGGATTTACATATGTAGGAGAGCGTTTTACGGAAAATTTCCCGGATTTTATTGAAAAATATCGCTTCTTTGATATGTTGCAAGCGAGTTTACATCCTTATGGCAGTTGGCAAGAGTATTGGGCGTTTGAGAGTCGTTTTATTACATTAAACTATTTAGATCAACCTGTAGGTCAGTCTTACCTCGCTTTAAAATCCTTGGTGGAAGGTAAACAGTACCACATTATAACTACGAATGCAGATAATGCTTTCGATGTAGCTGATTATGATATGACGCATGTATTTCATATACAAGGCGAGTATATACTGCAACAGTGTAGTCAGCATTGTCATGCTCAAACGTATCGCAATGATGATTTAATTCGTAAAATGGTTGTTGCGCAACAAGATATGCTTATACCTTGGGAGATGATTCCAAGATGTCCAAAATGTGATGCTCCAATGGAAGTGAATAAACGTAAAGCGGAAGTTGGCATGGTTGAAGATGCTGAATTTCATGCGCAACTGCAACGTTATAATGCTTTTCTAGAGCAACATCAAGATGATAAAGTGTTGTATTTGGAAATTGGAATTGGTTTTACTACACCACAATTTGTGAAACATCCTTTTCAGCGTATGACACGTAAAAATGAAAATGCACTTTATATGACGATGAATAAAAAGGCATATCGCATTCCGAATTCAATTCAAGAACGTACCATACATTTGACTGATGATATCTCAACATTGATTACAACAGCACTCCGGAACGATAGCACAACGAAAAATAACAACATTGGAGAGACAGAAGATGTACTTAATAGAACCGATTAGGAATGGAGAATATATTACTGATGGTGCGATTGCACTCGCCATGCAAGTTTATGTTAATCAGAATATCTTTTTAGATGACGATATTTTATTCCCTTATTATTGTGATCCAAAAGTGGAAATTGGACGTTTTCAAAATACTGCTATAGAAGTGAATCAAGATTATATAGATAAACACAGTATTCAAGTAGTTCGCCGAGATACTGGTGGTGGCGCTGTGTATGTTGATAAAGGTGCCGTTAATATGTGTTGTATTTTAGAACAAGACACTTCAATTTATGGTGATTTTCAACGATTTTATCAACCAGCTATAAAGGCATTGCATACATTAGGTGCAAGAGATGTGATACAAAGCGGTAGAAATGATTTAACATTGAACGGCAAAAAAGTGTCAGGCGCCGCAATGACATTAATGAACAATCGTATTTATGGCGGTTATTCGCTATTACTTGATGTTAATTATGAAGCAATGGATAAAGTGTTAAAGCCTAATCGCAAAAAGATTGCATCGAAAGGGATTAAATCTGTGCGCGCACGTGTTGGTCATCTTAGAGAAGCATTGGATGAAAAGTATCGTGGTATAACCATTGAAGAATTTAAAAATTTAATGGTGACGCAGATTTTGGGAATCGATGACATTAAAGAGGCAAAAAGGTATGAATTATCCGAAGCAGATTGGGAAGCGATTGATGAATTAGCTGATAAAAAGTATAAAAATTGGGATTGGAATTATGGCAAGTCACCCAAATATGAATATAATCGAAGTGAAAGATTATCATCAGGTACTGTAGATATTACCATTTCTGTTGAACAAAATCGTATTGCAGATTGTAGAATTTTTGGTGATTTCTTTGGACAAGGTGATATAAAAGATGTGGAACAAGCGCTACAAGGAACAAAAATGACAAGAGAAGATTTAACGCATCAGTTAAAGCAATTAGACATCGTTTATTATTTTGGTAATGTTACGGTTGAATCATTGGTTGAGATGATTTTAAGTTAATTTTGTTTAGGCGTTAATGTCGCACCCTCGTTGAATATGTGTATTTGCTTTTAAAATGGTGACTATGTAGTTATGTAATTTGAACATACGATTGAAAATGAATTTAGTTAATTAGCAAAGACATCATATTTATAGCGTTTGTGTTTATTAGTGATTGGGTATTTGAAAATGGTCAATGATAGTTTTTAAAGGAATAAATTCATTTTCATTTATACCAGTAAGATTAAATACTAGCTACCAAAGTCTATTTATATACGTCAAAATATAATGACTGCTATAATGAGTAATCAATAGACACAAAGAGGAGATTATGTGATGAATAATAAAGTATTAGTGACGGGTGGTACAGGGTTTGTTGACATGCGAATCATTTCACGATTATTAGAACAAGGTTATGAGGTCAAAACGACGATACGTGATTTAAGTAAAGCTGATAAAGTAATTAAAACAATGCAAGACAATGGTATTTCCACAGAGCGATTAATGTTTGTCGAAGCGGATTTATCACAAGATGAACATTGGGATGAAGCAATGAAAGATTGTAAATATGTGTTGAGTGTGGCATCTCCAGTGTTTTTCGGTAAAACAGACGATGCAGAAGTGATGGCGAAGCCTGCCATTGAAGGCATACAACGTATTTTAAGAGCTGCAGAACATGCTGGCGTGAAGCGTGTGGTGATGACTGCAAACTTTGGTGCAGTTGGTTTTAGTAATAAAGATAAAAATTCAATCACAAATGAAAGTCATTGGACAAATCAAGATGAACCAGGCTTATCAGTATATGAAAAATCAAAATTGTTAGCTGAAAAGGCAGCGTGGGATTTTGTTGACAATGAAAATACGACAGTAGAATTTGCCACAATCAATCCAGTTGCAATTTTTGGACCATCATTAGATGCACATGTTTCAGGAAGCTTTCATTTATTAGAAAATTTATTGAATGGTTCAATGAAACGTGTACCTCAAATTCCATTAAATGTTGTTGATGTGAGAGATGTAGCAGAACTACACATTTTGGCAATGACAAATGAACAGGCTAATGGCAAGCGATTTATTGCTACGGCTGATGGACAAATTAATTTATTGGAAATTGCAAAATTAATTAAAGAAAAACGACCTGAAATAGCTCAAAAAGTTGCTACTAAAAAATTGCCAGACTTTATTTTGAGTCTAGGTGCTAAATTTAATCATCAAGCTAAAGAAGGTAAACTTTTATTAGATATGAACCGCAATGTAAGTAACGAACGTGCAAAAACATTACTTGGTTGGGAACCGATTGCGACACAAGAAGAAGCAATTTTAGCAGCAATTGATAGTATGGTTAAATTTCATTTAATATAATACAAAAACACCGTCCATAAGTAAGTGGCTTTCCTCTTGATAAAAGGGGCATTCACTCAATATGTGACGGTGTTTTATATTTTTACGTTAACACTATTGCTGTGGCTTTTGACGACCTTTTAATAAAATTGCTGTCGCACCTACGATAATAATAAATAGAATCGCACCAAATAATCCCATATATTTTACTGCGTTACCGAACACGATACCGACAGCTAAAAAGTCTGTATCTGAGAATGTTGTTGCAGCACCACCTAATTCGCCTAAAAATGGCAAGAATAATAATGGTAAAAACGTGATTAGGATACCATTTAGAGCGGCGCCAGCAACAGCACCTTTAATACCGCCTCTTGCATTACCGAATACAGCAGCCGTTGCACCTAAGAAGAAGTGTGCAACTACGCCAGGTAAAATGACGACGCCACCAAATAAGAATAAGATAAACATACCGATGACACCTGTAATAAAGCTGACAAAGAATCCAATTAATACTGCATTTTGTGCATAAGGGAACACAATAGGGCAGTCTAATGCAGGTTTAGAATTTGGTACAAGCTTTTCAGAAATTCCTTTAAATGCTGGGACGATTTCAGCTAAGATTAAACGAACGCCGGTTAAAATAATAAATACACCAGCAGCAAATGTCACACCTTGAATTAATGAAAAGACAATAAAGTTTTGACCATCACTAATAGATTCGTGTACATAACTAACGCCCGCAAATAAGCATGCGATGAAGTAAAGTAATGCCATCGTAATCGAGATACTAATTGTACTTTCTCGTAAGAAACTTAAGCCTTTTGGAAATTTAATCTCTTCCGTTGATTTAGACTTACCTTTGAATAATTGACCTACAGCACCTGCGGCAAAGTAACTGATTGAGCCAAAATGACCTAACGCTACTTGGTCATTCCCTGTAATTTTTCGCATCGTAGGTTGGAGTAATGCAGGTAAGACTGCCATGATTAATCCTAATACGAGTGCGCCGATAACAATCGTTAGCCAGCCTTTAATATGACTGACTGTTAAAATGATTGCTAAAAACGCAGCCATGTAAAATGTATGATGACCTGTTAAAAAGATATATTTTAAATTAGTGAAGCGGGCAATTAAAATATTAACAATCATGCCACAGACCATGATGAGTGCAGCTGTTGTTCCAAAATCTTTTAAGGCTAGTGAGACGATAGCTTCGTTGTTAGGTACGATACCTTGCACACCGAATGCGTGTTGAAATATTTTGCCGAATGGCTCAAGAGATCGAACGACGACATCAGCACCTGCACTTAAAATTAAGAAGCCTAATATCGTTTTAATGGTTCCTGAAGTGATCGTTGCGGCAGGTTTTTTCTGAACGATTAAACCTATAAAGGCAATCAGTGCAACAAGAATGGCTGGTTGACTTAAAATATCGACTATAAAATTAAGGATTGCTTGCATAGGTCGTACCTCCTTTAAATCATGTTAAGTTGTTGTAATTTTTCTGAGAGCTTTTGTTGTAATTCAGCTTTATCTAAAATATTATCAAGAACTAAGACATCCCCTAGACGTTCGGCATTTTCAGCTAAATCTCTACCACAAATAAACAAGTCAGCCATCTCTGGACTTGCTGTCATAATGTCACTATGTTCAACTTCGATATCAGATGGTGCATTAAGTTGCCTAAGTGCTTCTTGTGCGTTCATTTCTACCATAAAACTACTTCCTAAACCGTGGCCACATACTACTAAAATCTTCATATTAATCATGCTCCTTTAAAATGTTTTTAATGTCTTGTGCGTTTGTTGCAGTTAATAGTTGCTGGACTGTTTGGTTATCGCCCAGTATGGTTGCTAAATTTTGTAATACAGATAAGTGTGAATGATTGTCGATGGCACTCAATACAAAAATGAGTGATGCGTAGTGATTTTCATCACAGAATGCCACATGTTGGTTCAACTTTAATAGACTTAAACCAACTTGATGTACGTCATTGTTCGGTCTTGCATGTGCAATTGCAATTTCAGGTGCGATAACGATATAAGGTCCAAGTTCATTAACGCTATCAATCATTGCTTGAACATAGCCTTGTTCAATAATTTGTTCTTGTAGTAATGGCTGAGAAGCTATAGTTATAGCTTCAGTCCAATCATTTACTTGTTCTTTTACAATGATGCGTGTTGTTGACAAAATGTCTAATGACACGTTATTAAGCCTCCTTTGTCATAGTTAAAGCAATGTGTTGTTTAATTTTAAAAATATTCCCATCTAAGAAATCTTGTCGATATAAGTCGCTGCTTAAGCATTCGCTTAACTGTCCCAATGCCTTTAAATGTGCATTGGGGTGGTCCGTTGCTAATGTAATTACAAGGTGAACGGGATCGTTAGCTTTACTACCAAAGATAATCCCTTCAGTGAAATATGTTAGTGCGAAACCTACACCATTCTGTACATAATCAGTACCAGCGTGAATAAGTGCAATATGTGGACTAATGACCATATATGACCCGAATTGTTCAAATTGTTTTAAAATTGCAGCTGTATAATTTGAATAGACAATGCCATCATTGATTAAAGGTTGCACAGCCACTGCAATTGCGGATTCAATTGATAATGGTTGTTTATTTATAATGATGCGATGTTCAGGCAATAAATCTGCGAGTGACTTGCCATCAGTTGCCATTTTCATGACTCGTTGTTCTCTTGAGTCATTGATAATTTGATTCAATTTTTGACGAGATTGTTGATTGATAAATGGATCGACATGAATAACTGGTACAGCTGATATTTCACAAGGTACTGTTGAAATGACATAATCAATGTTATCTTGCAATAATCGACTTTCTTCCAATTGATAAATGGAATAGGCATCCCAAATGTGAAACTCAGGATACAGATGATTTAGTTTTGATTTTAAAAGTTGCGACGTGCCTATACCAGAACCACATAGTAAGACAACCTTAATCATTGATTGCTTATGTGTTGCAACACGCTCTATACTTGATGCGAAATGAATTGTAATGTATGTTAATTCATCTTCGTTGAAGCGAATAGCAGCATCCTGTTCAATTGGGCTAATATGCTTGCTAACGGCTTCTATGATTTGAGGATAGCGACGCATAACTTCTTGCCTCAAAGGATTAGGTTGTAGCATATCGTATTTAATACGATGTATAGCTGGTTTGATATGTGTGATCAGACTGGTATGCAACTTGTTGTCTTTTGACATATCAATGCCTAATTCTTGGCTAACACAAGTGATCAATTCATGTATATTTTGCGATAAATCATGATATTCAAAGGTAATTGAAGATGCTGTATGTTCGGTCATTTTAGAGCCTAGTAAATGTAACGTGATAAAGATAATTTCAGACTCTGGAAATGTGACATTACAACTGCGTTCTAAGTTTTCTATCATTTTTGAAGCAATAGCATACTGATTAGTATGTCGCCATTTATTAATTTCATTGATAGGTATATCGAACGAAAAATTTTCATTTAGACGCTGAATGGCAATGAGTATATGATAGATTAAGCCATCGATAGCCGACTGAACTAAATGATAATTTTCACTATTTAATGTCTTAATAATGGCACGGCGAACCAATGCGATTGATTCTGAATTAAAGATATCAGCCTCTATAAAAGGTGCAGCTTGTTTCATATATTGATGTATAAAGTGTGCATACGCTTTACGATAATAATCTTCCTCACCAATAATATTGAATCCTTTATTGTGGACATAATTTAACTTTAAATGGTATTGATCTA
Organism: Staphylococcus sp. EG-SA-17; assembly: GCF_017151845.1. Taxonomy (NCBI): domain Bacteria; kingdom Bacillati; phylum Bacillota; class Bacilli; order Caryophanales; family Staphylococcaceae; genus Staphylococcus; species Staphylococcus sp. EG-SA-17. Next base: position 52,688 of record NZ_JACVZO010000009.1, on the reverse strand, counting down.
GTTGGGCTTGAATCATTTTAATATCATCTGCAATTGTCCGACGCGAAACATTAACATCTTGCGCAAGTTGCTTTGTTGAAACAGGGTCAGTTGTTTCGAATAACTTTAAAGCGATATGTGTGAGTCGCTCATCTTTTGAAAAATGAATTTGATTCGTTAGATTGTGCTCTAATTCATTTAATAGTGTCGCGTGAGCTGTTGTTACTTTGATGCCTGCAGCTTTATTACGACTGACTTGGTAATGATAAGTTTCAGCATATTGCTCAATATATGCTATATCATATTGAATGGTACGAGGTGATACACCAAGTTGATTAGCAATGGTATTGATTGGAATAAACGTTTGCTCATGAATTAAAAGATACAAAATTTCGATTTGTCTATAACTTAACAACGTAATATCCTCCTATTTGTAATTGTAAGCGATTTCTCGAAAACGTAGATATGCAATCTCTTTCATATTTTAATCCGAAAAATTGCATATCAAAATGTTTATGGCGCAAGATTTTATAGGAATTTTTAAAATAAATTAGATATTCATGTTGACAATTTAAAAATGTCGCAGTATATTTAGTTAGACATCTAACGAAATGGTGGTGCAATAAATGGAATTCACTTATTCGTATTTATTTAGAATGATTAGTCATGAGATGAAACAAAAGGCTGATCAAAAGTTAGAGCAATTTGATATTACAAATGAGCAAGGTCATACGTTAGGTTATCTTTATGCACATCAACAAGATGGACTGACACAAAATGATATTGCTAAAGCATTACAACGAACAGGTCCAACTGTCAGTAATTTATTAAGGAACCTTGAACGTAAAAAGCTGATCTATCGCTATGTCGATGCACAAGATACGAGAAGAAAGAATATAGGACTGACTACCTCTGGGATTAAACTTGTAGAAGCATTCACTTCGATATTTGATGAAATGGAGCAAACACTCGTATCGCAGTTATCTGAAGAAGAAAATGAACAAATGAAAGCAAACTTAACTAAAATGTTATCTAGTTTACAATAAATGGTAAGCGTGACTGGTAGAAATCAGTCACTTTATCTTTAATATTATAGTTAGATATCTAATTGTTAGTAAGCTAATTATTGAAAAAGACAAGGAGTATTGAACAATGAAAGACGAACAATTATATTATTTTGAGAAATCGCCAGTATTTAAAGCGATGATGCATTTCTCATTGCCAATGATGATAGGGACTTTATTAAGCGTTATTTATGGCATATTAAATATTTACTTTATAGGATTTTTAGAAGATAGCCACATGATTTCTGCTATCTCTCTAACACTGCCAGTTTTTGCTATCTTAATGGGGTTGGGTAATTTATTTGGCGTTGGTGCAGGAACTTATATTTCACGTTTATTAGGTGCGAAAGACTATAGTAAGAGTAAATTTGTAAGTAGTTTCTCTATTTATGGTGGTATTGCACTAGGACTTATCGTGATTTTAGTTACTTTACCATTCAGTGATCAAATCGCAGCAATTTTAGGGGCGAGAGGTGAAACGTTAGCTTTAACAAGTAATTATTTGAAAGTAATGTTTTTAAGTGCACCTTTTGTAATTTTGTTCTTCATATTAGAACAATTTGCACGTGCAATTGGGGCACCAATGATTTCTATGATTGGTATGTTAGCTAGTGTAGGCTTAAATATTATTTTAGATCCAATTTTAATTTTTGGTTTTGATTTAAACGTTGTTGGTGCAGCTTTGGGTACTGCAATCAGTAATGTTGCTGCTGCTCTATTCTTTATCGTTTATTTTATGAAAAATAGTGACGTTGTGTCAGTTAATATTAAACTTGCGAAACCTAATAAAGAAATGCTTTCTGAAATCTTTAAAATCGGTATTCCTGCATTTTTAATGAGTATCTTAATGGGATTCACAGGATTAGTTTTAAATTTATTTTTAGCACATTATGGAAACTTCGCGATTGCAAGTTATGGTATCTCATTTAGACTTGTGCAATTTCCAGAACTTATTATCATGGGATTATGTGAAGGTGTTGTACCACTAATTGCATATAACTTTATGGCAAATAAAGGCCGTATGAAAGACGTTATCAAAACAGTTATCATGTCTATCGGCGTTATCTTTGTTGTATGTATGATTGCTGTATTTACAATTGGACATCATATGGTCGGACTATTTACTACTGATCAAGCCATTGTTGAGATGGCGACATTTATTTTGAAAGTAACAATGACATCATTGTTATTAAATGGTATAGGTTTCTTGTTTACTGGTATGCTTCAAGCAACTGGTCAAGGTCGCGGTGCTACAATTATGGCCATTTTACAAGGTGCGATTATCATTCCTGTATTATTTATTATGAATGCTTTGTTTGGACTAACAGGTGTCATTTGGTCATTATTAATTGCTGAGTCACTTTGTGCTTTAGCAGCAATGTTAATCGTCTATTTATTACGTGATCGTTTGACAGTTGATACATCTGAATTAATAGAAGGTTAAATATTTCGTACACCTCTGGCTGAGTATATTTCGGTCGGAAGTGTATTTTTCGAAAAAAATAAATATATGATACGATTATGAAAAATAAAGTGAGATTGGCATATGTATAAATCTAAAATACTGTTGAAATATATTTTTAGTGAAGAATTAGACGTTAAAGATTTAACTGAAGAAAAATATAATCAAGATTACGAAGCATTAACATTTAGCTTTAAAGAGGAAACATATCAAAGTAGGTTAGCTAAGAAAACACCGACTAAAGCAGGTTATTTTGTTGCATGTTGGACAAAAGATGAGAACAATTGTAATCAACCATACTCGAAAGAGGCGTTTGCAGATTACTTAATGATTATAGTTATTGATGAAGAATTAAGCGGTTATTTTTTATTTCCTAGGGAATTATTGGTAGAAAAAGGTATCTTAACTACATTTGAACATAAAGGTAAGATGGCTTTTAGAGTTTATCCTAAGTGGTGTAATCAATTGAATAAAACAGCAGGGCAAACACAAAAGTGGCAATGTAAATATTTTTTTGAATACTAATAAAAAGTCATATGGTTGAACTTATAAGAGATGAATATATCATCTTCGATAAGATAACCATATGACTTTATTTTTTATCATTTAATGATGAACGGTTTCTTGTCCTACTTTATTCCAAGTGAGGATAAAGCTCAACATTGCAAACACACTGATTGCTGTTAATAAAATAAAACCGACATCCCATCCGAATTTATCAACTACAGCACCTAAGACGATGTTGGCCATTACAGCACCAAACAGATAACCAAATAATCCTGTTAATCCAGCTGCTGTGCCAGCTGCTTTTTTAGGTACATAATCTAATGCTTGTAAACCAATTAACATAACTGGTCCATATATTAAGAAACCAATGGCAATTAATGAGACATTGTCTAACCAAGCATTGCCTGGAGGATTTAACCAATAAATTAATACAAATACTGTGACACCTAACATAAAGAAGAAACCTGCAGGTCCACGACGACCTTTGAATAATTTATCAGAAATGTAACCACATAATAATGTACCAGGAATTCCAGCCCATTCGTATAAGAAGTATGCCCAACCTGATGCTTTTAAGTCGAAATGTTTTTCTTCACTTAAGTAGACTGGCGCCCAATCAAGTACACCATAACGCACGAAATAAACAAATATATTTGCAAAGGCAATTGCCCATACCCATTTATTGTTTAGTACATATTTAAATAAAATTTCTTTTGTAGTTAATTCTGTTTCTAATGTTTTCTTATCGCTTGTAGCAAAGTCATTTTTATAAATTTCGATTGGAGGTAAACCTTGAGATTGAGGTGTGTCTCTAATCAATACGTATGAAATTGCGGCAATGATAAGTGCTAAGAGTGCAGGGTAAATGAATACACCTTCGAAACCTTTTAAATAACCAAAGTTGATAAATGCTGTTGTTGTAATACCCCAAGCAGCAATAGGTGCCATAATACCTCCACCAACATTATGCGCAACGTTCCAAAGGGCAGTCTTACTTCCGCGTTCACTTACACTAAACCAGTGAACGAGAACACGACCTGAAGGTGGCCAGCCCATACCTTGAAACCATCCATTTAAGAATAATAGGACAAACATAATACCGATACCTGATGTAAAGAACGGTACAAATCCCATTAACAAATTGACGATAGCAGTGAGTGCTAATCCAAGAACTAAGAATATCCGAGCATTGCTCCGATCACTTACAGTACCCATAAAGAACTTACTAAATCCATATGCGATGGAAACAGCAGAAAGTGCAAAACCTAGTTCCGCTTTTGTAAAACCTTGCTCTTGCAATGCCGGCATCGCTAATGAAAAGTTTTTACGTAATAAATAGTACCCAGCGTAACCGATGAAAATCCCAAGAAATACTTGGAGACGTAATCGTTTATAGGTATCATCTATCTGATTTTCTGGCAAAGGCTTAATATGCTTTGCAGGTTTAAGAAAATTCATAAAATCCTCCTTAATATGTATTTATATGCATTTTGTGCGATAAACTTATATTAGACATGTATGAAAGCGTTGTCAATATACTTTTGTGAAATCTTGCAGATTTAGTTTTTGAAGCATTTTATAAACAGTCAGAAAAGTAAATGGTCGAACATAAATTAATAATTATGCAATTATTATGTCGTTATACTTACTAGCTGTGTATCTACGAATGGAGTGCAAACATATTTTTATTTGCAGAAAAGGGGTAAATGGCATATAACTATCTTTTTTATGTAGGTTGGTATAAAATTTATACTAATAGGAGGGATAGTATGAATATAGTAGGGCATCATCACATATCCATGTATACAAAAGACGCAAAACGTAATAAGGATTTTTACACAAATGTCCTTGGATTACGATTAGTTGAAAAGTCGGTTAATCAAGACAATCCGTCAATGTATCATTTGTTTTATGGGGACGAAGTAGGTACAGCTGGAACAATTTTAAGCTTTTTTGAAATTCCCAATGCGGGTCATAAGCAGCCAGGTACTGAAACGATTTATCGATTTTCATTATTAGTACCAAATCAAGCGGCACTTCATTATTTTGAAAAACGCCTTGATAATAATGGTATTAAGTCTGAACGTTTGTACTATCTTGGACAAGAAGGTATTGTCTTTAAAGATGAAGACGACTTAGAAATCATACTGCTTGTTAATGATAGTTTTGAAGTACCACATCAATGGCAACATAACGCTTATAGTGAAATACCTCAAGCATATCAAATTTTAGGAATAGGGCCAGTCGAATTAAGAGTTAGAAATGCAGCGCGTACGGTAGAATTTTTGGAAAATGTCTTAGGTTATCGCAAAAGAGATAATAAATCATTCGATGTGCTGACATTAGCACCACAAGGTTTATATTCGGATTTTGTAGTTATTGAGCAACAGGGACAACGTGAAAGACCTGGACGAGGTTATATCCATCATATTGCAGTTAATACACCTCAAATGAGTGACTTAGATGCAATTTACAAGAAATTACAACAACAACCACAAAGTAATTCAGGTATAATTGATCGCTATTTCTTTAAATCATTATACTATCGCCATAATTCAATTATGTATGAATTTGCGACTGAAGCGCCTGGATTTACTATTGATACACCTCTTGAACAATTAGGAAGTCAATTGAACTTGCCTGACTTTTTAGAAGCAGAACGTGAACAAATTGAAAGTAAGTTACACGAAATATAAAGGAGAATGTTTAATGGCAAAATTAGAAATGAATAAAAATACGCCTCTTGAGTTTGGTTTGTATTCCTTAGGTGATCATTTATTGAATCCATTGAAAGGTGAAAAAGTTAGTTATGAGCAACGTATTAATGAAATTATTGAAGCAAGTAAATTAGCAGATGAAGCAGGTATTGATGTTTTTGCAGTTGGTGAAAGTCATCAGGAGCATTTTACAACACAGGCACATACGGTTGTGTTAGGTGCAATTGCCCAAGCGACAAAGCATATTAAAGTTTCAAGTTCTTCAACGATTATTAGTGCAACAGATCCTGTAAGAGTATTTGAAGACTTCGCGACATTAGATTTGATTTCTCATGGTAGAGCCGAAATTGTAGCTGGCAGAGCATCAAGAACAGGTATTTTTGACTTGTTTGGCTATGATTTAAAAGACTATGATGAATTGTTTGAAGAAAAATTAGGTTTACTTTTAGAGTTAAATAAAACTGAGCGTATTACTTGGTCTGGAAAATATCGTCCAGAACTTAGAAATATGAAAATATTCCCAAGACCAATCGATAATACATTGCCAATATGGCGTGCTGTTGGTGGTCCACCTGCAAGTGCTATTAAAGCGGGAAAACAAGGTGTGCCAATGATGATTACAACTCTTGGTGGCCCAGCAATGAACTTTAAAGGTTCTATAGATGCTTATCGTCAAGCAGCAACTGAAGCAGGTTTCGATGCTTCGCCTAAGTCTTTACCAGTAAGTACAGCGAGTCTGTTTTATACAGCTGAAACAACTCAGGATGCTATGAGAGAATTTTATCCACATTTGAATACAGGGATGTCATTTATTCGTGGCGTTGGTTATCCGAAACAGCAATTTGCTAATTCGTCAGATTATCGAGAAGCGCTAATGGTTGGAAGCCCGCAACAAATTATTGAAAAGATATTGTATCAACACGAGTTGTATGGTCATCAACGTTTTATGGCACAGCTTGATTTTGGCGGTGTGCCATTTGAAAATGTTATGAAGAATATAGAGTTAATTGGCAACGACATTATACCGGCGATTAAAAAGCATTTATCAAAATAGGAGGGGCGTCATCATGAATATTGTATTATTGTCAGGTTCCACAGTAGGTTCTAAAACGAGAATTGCTATGGATGATTTAAAAAATGAACTAGAAGTCATCAATGAGGGACACCAAATAGAATTGATGGATTTACGAGACCTCGAATTAGAATTTAGTGTTGGAAAGAATTATCTAGATACTACAGGAGATGTATATAAATTAACGACGTCGTTAATGCAGGCTGATGTGATTTTTATTGGTTTTCCAATTTTTCAAGCTTCCATCCCTGGTGCTTTGAAAAATGTATTTGATTTGCTTCCGGTCAATGCGTTTCGTGACAAGGTAATAGGACTTGTAGCGACAGCAGGTTCTAGTAAACATTATTTAATTCCTGAAATGCATTTAAAACCAATATTGAGTTACATGAAAGCACATACGATGCAAACGTATGTATTTATTGAAGAGAAAGATTTTTCAAATCAACAAATTGTCAATGATGATGTTGTATTTCGTTTAAAAGCGTTGGCACAATCCACAATGCGAACTGCTAAAGTACAACAACATGTGCTTGAAGAAGAAAACAACCAATACGACTTTTAAAGTATAAAAATAAGACGCTCGGCACACTAAATTTGTAAGTGTTTGAGCGTCTTTTTATTTAACTATATAGCCAGTGAACGACGATAAAGGCAAGTGATGACAAGCATATTGAGGTAATAATGATTGTCATAAGCGGTTTAAGTGCGCGATTTTTAAGATCTTTAAATGCCACATTTAACCCTAAAGCAACCATGGCCATTAATAAGCAAATTGTTGATACAGTATTTAAAATATTTAGCAATGCTGACGGAATAGTTACATATGTATTCACTAAGGCCATAATGACAAATCCAATTAAAAAGTAAGGAATGCTTATTCGACCCTTGCTAGATGATTCTGATGAACGGAAACGCATAATTAAAATAAGTACAATGGTTAATGGAATCAGTAAGAATACTCTACCAAGTTTACCAAGAAGTGCAATTTTAAGTGCATCACTACCACCAAAGCCACCAGCTAAGACAACGTGTGCAATTTCATGAAGACTAACGCCGGACCAAGCGCCATAAACATTTGTCGTCATTGAAAAGATAGCATAGATAGCTGTATATATAAGTGAAAATATCGTACCAATCAATGCGATGATACCGATACTAATAGCTGTATCCTTTTCACGTGATTTGAATATTGGAGCTACTGCAGCAATAGCGGCAGCACCACAAACGCCTGTACCTACACCTAGTAATAATGCGATGTTTTTGTCACCATGCAACAGTTTGTTGACAAAGAGCATCATTACAATACTAAAAATAACGACACCTACATCGATGGCTAATAGTCTACTACCTTGACCGATAATATCAAATATATTGAGTTTAAGTCCGTACAGGATAATTGCAAATCTTAATAAATATTTAGATGAAAACGTAATACCTGAGCTATATTGTTCAGGATATCCTCTAAAGTGACGATATAGAATAGCGATTAATATCGCGATAGTTAATGCGCCAACCTTATCTAGGATTGGCAATTTAGCTGCTAAAAAGCTAAATAATGCGACTATAAATGTTAGTGATAGTCCAATCATAAAATGCTTATTTTTCAATGATGCCATGAGCAGTGCCTCCTTTAATAGCATTTTAGCACTGTTTTGTAGTATTTTTAAATATAAATTTGGAATGGTTAATAAAGTAGTTATTAAATTAAGTTGTGTGATAGGTATCAAGGACATCAATCAAAGTAATAGGCACTACAACCCTTATTGGTGGGGCCCCAACAAAGAAGCTGACGAAAAGTCAGCTTACAATAATGTGCAAGTTGGCGGGGCCCCAACATAGAGAATTTCGAAAAGAAATTCTACAAGCAATGCAAGTTGGGGAAGGACAACAAATTTAAGATACAAGGCGTAATATTAATATGTTATTATTATGATAATTTACAGAATTATATGAAAAATAAATGAGGGTGTGATGGTATGTTTGGAATGAAAGTGAATGAACAAATAAGATTAAAAATTTTAGAAGCCCATGACACAGAAGCGCTTTTCAATTTAATCAATCGTTCAAGAAATTCACTTAGGGAATGGTTACCTTGGGTAGATGCAACTGAGCAACCATCAGATACGCGTGCATTTATTAAAAGAGGACTTTTGCAATTTGCTGATGGTAATGGATTTCAGTGTGGTATTTGGTATGAGGGAATGCTAGTTGGTGTTATCGGTTTGCATGAAATTAATCACATGCACAGAAAAACTTCAATAGGGTATTATTTAGATAAACAATTTGAGGGTCATGGGATTATGACACAAGCAGTTGAGGCATTGATAAAGTATTGCTTCGATGAGATTGACTTAAATCGAATTGAGATCAGTGCCGCAGTTCATAATGAAAAAAGTCGAGCTATTCCTGAAAGGCTAGGATTTACTAGAGAAGGTATGTTACGTGACAATGAATTACTAAATGGTATTTATTCATCGAGTTACATCTATAGTTTATTAAAATCAGAATATAATGAAGGATGATAAATCAGACTACAAAAGAGTAATGACTTACATATAAGTATTACTCTTTTATTTATTTTCAAACTAAAAAGGTTGTTGACAGTATTATTTTATAACAATATAATGATTTTGATAATTATTATCAAGTAGATAATGTTCATGGGAGGATGCCTTAAAATCATCATTTTAAGAGCCACGTATTATCTTGGCATTTAGGGAGTGTGAGATAGTACGAATGAGGGCATGTCTATGGGGATAATAGAATTTCTATAATGAGGTGTCAAAATGAAAAAGTTAACAACGCTATTATTAGCATCAACGTTATTAATTGCTGCATGTGGGAACGACGATAGTAAGAAGGATGATTCAAAGACATCGAAAAAAGATGATGGTGTTAAAGCAGAATTAAAACAAGCAACAAAAGCATATGATAAATATACTGATGAACAGTTAAATGAATTTTTAAAAGGTACAGAAAAATTTGTTAAAGCGATTGAAAATAATGATATGGCCCAAGCAAAAGCGTTATATCCAAAAGTTCGTATGTATTATGAACGCTCTGAACCAGTTGCAGAAGCATTTGGAGATTTAGATCCTAAAATTGATGCACGTCTTGCAGATATGAAAGAAGAGAAAAAGGAAAAAGAATGGTCAGGATATCATAAGATTGAAAAAGCATTATACGAAGATAAGAAAATTGATGATGTGACTAAAAAAGATGCACAACAATTATTGAAAGATGCAAAAGAATTGCATGCCAAAGCTGATACATTAGATATCACACCAAAATTAATGTTACAAGGTTCTGTTGACCTATTAAATGAAGTTGCAACTTCTAAAATCACAGGTGAAGAAGAAATTTATTCACATACAGATTTATATGATTTTAAAGCGAACGTTGAAGGCGCACAAAAAATTTATGACTTATTTAAACCTATTTTAGAGAAAAAAGATAAAAAATTAAGTGATGATATTCAAATGAACTTCGATAAAGTGAATCAGTTATTGGATAAATATAAAGATAACAACGGCGGTTATGAGTCGTTTGAAAAAGTATCTAAGAAAGACCATAAAGCATTTGCAGATGCTGTTAATGCATTAGGAGAGCCACTAAGTAAAATGGCTGTGATTACTGAATGACAAATTATGAACAAGTTAACAATAGTACGCAATTTTCAAGACGTACATTTTTGAAAATGTTAGGTATTGGCGGTGCCGGTGTTGCAATTGGCGCAAGTGGTGTTGGTAGCATGTGGTCTTTCAAATCAATGTTCAATACACCAGAAGATCCGGAAAAAGATGCGTATAATTTTATGGTAAAGTGCAACCAGGCATTACCACACCGACGCAAAAAACATGTAAATTCGTTGCATTAGATTTGAAATCAAAAGATCGGGATGCGATTAAAGCAATGTTTAAGAAATGGACGGTTATGGCTGATCGTATGATGGATGGAGATGCAGTTGGCAAGGCCAGTAACAATCCTTTAATGCCGCCAGTAGATACCGGTGAATCGATAGGATTAGGTGCAAGCAAGTTAACGATTACCTTTGGAATTAGTAAGTCTTTGATGAAGAAAATTGGGTTATCTAATAAAATTCCCGATGCCTTTAAAGATTTACCGCATTTTCCGAATGATCAGTTAATAGACGATTACAGCGATGGCGATATTATGATTCAAGCATGCTCAAATGATTCACAAGTGTCTTTTCATGCGGTTCATAATTTAGTTCGTCCGTTTCGAGATATTGTTAAGGTGCGTTGGGCGCAATCTGGTTTTATCTCTGCTAAAGGTAAGGAAACGCCAAGGAATTTAATGGCATTTAAAGATGGAACAATTAATCCTAGGAAGAATAATCAACTTAAAGATTATGTGTTTATTGATGATGGATGGGCGAAGCATGGAACTTATTGTGTTGTCAGACGTATCCAAATACACATTGAAACGTGGGATCGCACTGCATTAGAAGAACAAGAGGCGACATTTGGTCGGAAACGACATAGTGGTGCGCCGTTAACAGGCGGGAAAGAGTTTGATGAAATTGACTTAAAAGCGAAAGATAGTCACGGTGAGTACATTATAGATAAAGATGCTCATACGAGACTAGCGAAAGAAGCTAATACGTCAATTTTACGTAGAGCCTTTAATTATGTTGATGGTACGGATGACCGCACAGGTAACTTCGAGACAGGCTTGTTGTTCATTGCTTTTCAAAAAGCGACCCAACAATTTATCGATATTCAAAATAATTTAGGCAGTAATGATAAATTAAACGAATACATTACACATAGAGGTTCTGCTTCATTTTTAGTATTACCAGGTGTTAGTAAGGGAGGATACCTCGGTGAAACATTATTTGACTAAAATTATAGCAATGCTAATAACTGCTGCTATGGTGTGTAGCTTTGGGTTACTGAAAAGTCAGGCAGCAGCACAACAAAGTATTAGTGATGTATATAGTGTGATTACGGATGCGAAATCTGTACTTTCTAATAATTCGATATCGAATGACAATAAGCAGAAAGCAATTGAGCAAGTGGTAAGTGCAGTTAAGAAATTATCGCTTGAAGATAATAGTGAAGGTAATGCTGTCAAATCAGATGTGAGAAAGCTTGAAGATGCAAAAGCGAATGATGATCAAAAAGATACACTTTCGCAATTAACGAAGTCATTAATTGCTTATGAAGAGAAATTGGCTAGTAAAGATGCGGGTTCTAAAATTAAACTATTACAACAGCAAGTCGATGCCAAAGATGCAGCGATGACAAAAGCGATTAAAGATAAAAATAAAGCAGAGCTAGAATCGCTGAACAATAGTTTGAATCAGATTTGGACAAGTAATGAAACGGTGATTCGCAATTATGACGCAAATCAATATGGACAAATTGAAGTCGCATTATTACAACTTAGAATTGCAATTCATAAGTCGCCATTAGATACGACAAAAGTGTCACATGCTTGGACAACTTTTAAATCAAATATTGATCATGTCGATAAGAAAAGTGGTACGTCTGCAAATGATCAATACCATGTATCACAATTAAATGATGAGTTAGAGAAGGCGATTAAAGCTATCGACGACAATCAATTGTCGGATGCTGATGCTGCGCTTACACATTTTATAGAAATTTGGCCGTATGTTGAAGGTCAAATTCAAACTAAAGACGGTGCTTTGTATACGAAAATTGAAGATAAAATACCATACTATCAAAGTGTATTAGACGAACATAATAAAGCACATGTGAAAGATGGCTTAGTAGATTTAAATAACCAAATTAAAGAGGTTGTTGGCCATAGTTATAGCTTTGTTGATGTGATGATTATCTTTTTACGTGAAGGTCTAGAAGTGTTATTAATTGTAATGACATTGACTACTATGACGCGTAATGTCAAAGATAAGAAGGGTACTGCAAGTGTGATTGGTGGTGCAATTGCCGGACTTGTACTGAGTATTATCTTAGCAATTACGTTTGTAGAAACTTTAGGTAATAGTGGCATTCTTCGTGAAAGTATGGAAGCGGGATTAGGTATTGTTGCGGTCATATTAATGTTTATCGTTGGTGTTTGGATGCACAAACGTTCAAATGCGAAACGCTGGAATGATATGATTAAAAATATGTATGCCAATGCGATTAGTAATGGTAATTTGGTATTGTTAGCGACGATTGGTTTAATATCTGTGTTGCGTGAAGGTGTCGAGGTTATCATTTTCTATATGGGAATGATAGGCGAATTAGCGACCAAAGATTTTGTCATAGGTATCGTCTTGGCCATCGTGATATTAATTGTCTTTGCGCTATTATTTAGATTTATCGTCAGATTGATACCTATATTCTATATATTTAGGGTATTGTCGATCTTTATTTTTATTATGGGATTCAAAATGCTTGGCGTAAGTATTCAAAAGTTACAATTATTAGGTGCGATGCCAAGACATGTTATTGAAGGATTCCCAACGATTAACTGGTTGGGCTTCTATCCAAGTTATGAACCATTGATAGCACAAGCTGCTTATATTATGGTAGTTGCTATCTTAATCTTTAAATTTAAAAAATAAAAAACAGGCCGAGTGCCTGTTTTTTTGTTGCGATGTTGGAAATACTCGGTATTGCAGTATAACGATAATCACAGCATTAATTCTTATAAGATTAATGTGTTGGCGGTTTGCCTCGGCATGTGAATTTAACGATGAACATACTGAACTCAAAGAGCAATATGAGTGGCAATGTGAGTAATATATTTAATGTTATGTCTGGTGGTGCAATGATACTCGCCAGCACAAAGCAAGCGAAATAAATATATTTTCGATAATGCTTCAATGATGTGGTATCTATAAGACCGAATTTTGCAAGTCCTATGAATAATATTGGCAATTGGAATAAAATGCCAAAACTGAAAAGCCAACGGATAAGTTCAACTAAATACGCTTTAAAGCCAATGACAGGCGAAATGTTTAAAGTTAATGATAATTTTAACGCGAATTGAATGATCATTGGAAAGCCAACATAAAATGCAAAAGCGACGCCAGCACAGAATAATAACACGCTGAAAAAACTATATTTATAAATAAATTGACGTTCATTATTATGTAATCCAGGTGCAATGAATGCCCACAATTGATAAAACATGACTGGTGAAATGAAACAAAACGCGATGAAAAATATAATCATCACGTATATTTGGATCATTTCTGTGAATGAAAATGCATGTAAGGACACATGTGCACGGGTAATATACGTTATGAATGGTGTCATCCACCAAAATGATGAAACATATACGACGATGACCGTAATGACGAACGACAATAAAATTTTTACTAACCGATGGCGTAGTTCGCTAAAGTGAACCATTAATGTATCATCAGTACTATTGCTCTCGCTGTTGCTTCGATTCCTTACTGGGTGTATCGTGAGACTCTTTATCTAAATCTTCTGTTGCAGATTTAAATTCTTTTAAAGTAGAACCGATAGCACGACCAAATTGTGGTAATTTTTTCGGACCAAAAATAATTAAAGCGATAATGCTAATGACGACAAGACTTGTCGGGCCTGTGATGCCTAAAATAAAAGTGTTAGTTATCATGATAATCAACCTCGATCATAAGTAGTATATAGTATTTACTTTATACCGAACGATAATTATTATCAACAATATTTTATATAATAATTAAAAAATTGTTATAAATACATTTTACTGAGGTATTAATTCTGAAATGATAGCTTGTTCTTTTAAGTCGATATAAGTACAAGTACCAGCTTGAATATCGATATGCCATTTATAAATGCCAGCTTCAGCCATTTCATCACAAAATGTTTCGAAATCTGTTTGTCCTTGTTGATGTCTAGTTAATACATCTTGAACGATAGATTGATTTGATCTTGGAGCGACAGGATGATTACTTTTGATAGATGAAGTAACAATATCATCTTCTGATTGATGTACGTAAGTTGCTGTGCCATCTTGAATATTAACAATATTGTACGTCATACCCATATCCTTAAATGCTTTGAATAGTTTTGGAAAATCAACACCAGTAAATTGTTGATGTGCTTGTTGAATTGCAGATAATGTAAATGCCATAATAGTCTCCTTTGAATGGTTTGATTTAGTGAAAATGCGTGCATCATACTAAAATTAGAATGCTATTAATTATGCAGCAAGGTGTAACGAAAGTAAAAAAATACGACTTGTAGGCGTTGAGGTGTTTGTTTCAAAATGTCATACATAGGTTGACACTCATATTTTTTTGTGTAGATTTGACAAATATAGTTGTCAAAAAGACAAATATAATTTACAGTGTAATTAAGGAGTTGATGCGATGTGCGTAATCGATTGAAAGAATTACGAGCACGAGATGGCTTAAACCAAACGCAGCTTGCTAAACAAGCGGGTGTTTCAAGACAAACCATTTCGCTAATTGAGCGAAACAACTTTATGCCATCGGTATTAACTGCAATAAAGATTGCTCGTATCTTCAATGAAAAGGTGGAAACTATTTTTATTATTGAGGAGGATGAGGCATGAAGATACTAAGATATATCGGATATCTTTTACTGGGTGGACTTGTAGGTGGTATCATAGGTGGAATTTTAGGTAACTTTGATGGATTGGGTATTGAGAATTTGACGTTTGCGACATACAACAATGTCGTTGTAATATCAATTGTTGCGACCATTATTATCATATTGGTAGAAATCATTGTTTTGATGAATCAAAGACGTGCATTGAAGTATAAGCGGCTTGTAGATGAAGAGGTAGATATCGATGCAACAGATCAATATGAATTGCTTGCGAATCGTTATGTTTTAAATGGAAGTATATTAAGCATTATACAGACAATTATTGCCTTTGTAGTGTTACTAATTTTTGTGGTAGGACACGCTGAAGCAAATGCAATACTATTCTTTTTAATACCATTTTTTGCTAGTGCTATTTTCAATACACAATTTACACTGTTTAATAGAAGATTTGATGATAGAATGCCAAAAATTGCAGATAAGAATTACACTGAAAAGCGATTGGAAATATTGGATGAAGGTGAACGCCATATAGAATTAATTGCATTATTTAAAACATATGCGATCAACTTATCCATATTGATACTAGCCATTGTAGTAATTGGGCTTTATTCAATTACTACTGGAGTTAATCAAAGCTTTAGTTTGCTACTTATCATCGCTATTTTCATATATAACGCCTTTAGTTATTTATTGAAGAGAAGACGTTTTTATTAAAATTAAACAAAGAGGAGCATGGATATGACAACATTGTTAAACGTAGATAGTGTGAACAAACAATACAAAGATTCGGATTTTAAATTGCAAGATGCATCTTTAACGATTTCTACTAATGAGACAGTTGGATTAATTGGGAAAAATGGCTCAGGTAAATCGACATTAATTAATATTCTAGTAGGCAATCGACATAAAGATAACGGTAGTATCACATTTTTTGATGAAGAACATGCTATGGATGATGTCGAATATAAAGAACACATAGGTATAGTGTTTGATGATTTGAGAGTACCTAATAAATTGACTATTAAAGATATTGATAAAGTATTTCAATCTATTTATACGACTTGGAATAGTCAAAAATTCTTTGATTTAATCAAATATTTTGAGTTGCCACTACAAACTAAAATTAAAACTTTTTCAAGAGGGATGCGAATGAAGATAGCTTTAACAATTGCGCTTTCTCATGATGTGAAGTTATTAATCTTAGATGAAGCAACTGCAGGTATGGATGTTTCTGGACGAGAAGAAGTAATGGAACTATTAGAAGATTTTGTCGCGCAAGGTGGAGGCATCTTAATATCATCGCATATTTCTGAAGATATAGAACAATTAGCGGATAAATTAGTGTTTATGAAAGATGGACGAATGATTTTAACTGAACAGAAAGATATACTTTTAGCACAATATGGAATTGTTACGACAGAAGATAAAGATGTTGAAATTCCTAAGCATTTAATCATAGCTTCTAGATTGTCAAAGGGGAAATATCAAATTTTAGTTAAAGATTATGCAGAAATTGAAAATGCAGAACCTTTAAAACACATTGATGACGCTACGAAAATCATAATGCGAGGTGAAGTATAATGAAAGGTATGTTCCTAAGTAGTTTTTATGCAACGAGAAAGCAAACATATATTTATTTTATAGTCGCTATCATAGCTGCGGGATACTTTGCAGTATTTAATCCGTTAATGAGTTCGGCAATGGCTGGGGTTATGTTAATCACACCTATTACTGATAATATTAAACATGAAAAAGACTCAAGATGGATGTATTATGTATCTACTTTACCGGTTAAACGTAGTGATTATATTAAGTCATACTTTGCCTTTTATTTAATCTTATTCGGTGCAAGTTTAATGATTGGATTAGTTGTGACTACGATTGTGACCCAAAGTGTGATGATTGGTATTATGTCAGGTTTAATGAGTTTTGGTATCATAGGGGCATACTCTATCATTTTCCCATTGACATTTAAATTTGGCGCTGAAAACTCTAATGTCATTATGATATTTGCATCTATTCTACTACTTATTTCTTTCGTGGTCTTTTTCTTTATATATGGTATGGTTAGTGGTGCATCGGCATTAGAATTTGAAAAAATTAGCACTGAAGGATGGCTAGTTGTCATAGTATATGCGGTCATTGGTATCGTTATAACAAGTGTTTCTTATATATTGTCTATTAAAATTTTTAACAAACAAGAACTATAATCAATATTCTTGGTGTGAAGCTAGTCATTGAAATAATATTTAGAGCAGGTGATAAATCAATACGATTATCATCTGCTCTTTTTGGTGTTGTGGAATGAAATGCGAGATGATAGGTTGAGGTGACATCTCTATATCATATCATTTGTTTTTAGAAGATTAGGTTGTGTGGGAATTGCATCCTTTTATAGTGAGGATTAACGTGTATATATTATTGAGTATGTTGCTGAAATTTATTTGCGTGTATCAATTGATGATGGTATATGCCAATGATTTCCTCGGAAATATAAAAACTCGATCATGTATCATAACTGATGATTGTCTCAAAAATATACTGTGAAGCACAATATTTTTGGATGCAGTTCAAATACATTGATCGAGATCAAGGTTATCTATTCATCACTTTGACGTAGACGTTGATTTTTAAAATAGATGAGCATGATGCAGAAAGTCGCAACGGATACCGAGATAATCATTACTTGGTCGTGCCCTTTAAAGATAAGGCTGATGATATATGATACTACAAGTATGCCAAGTGAAGAAGAAATATATTTTGCGTTTGTCAGTTCATTATGGAAATAAGGCGTGATTAACCATAATCCAATATAGAATATTAAAACACTGATATACATCATATTAATTTCAAACAAGTCATTTAGTTTATTGTTATTACTAAAAACAATTGCGGCATTAATCACACCTAAAGCGATATTGATTAATAAATGCGTATACGATAAACGGAAACCGATAGATGACAATTTATGATTAATGTAATTTTCAGTAATGATCCAATATACACCGAAAAGACTAATTAAAATCATAAATTGGAATATATAAATGTAACTAAAATGATCAATGCTAAATGATGACGAAGCTAAACCAACCAGTACCTCGCCAAAGATAATAATTGTTAGTAATGAAAAACGTTCTACTAAATGCATCATATTAACAGGTGATAATACAAGATATTTCTGAAATGGAATAAGTCCTGTCGCTGCAATGAATACGCCTAAAAATCCAGGGATGTAATGGATACTTTGTGGTAGTACTAATGATAGAAATGATAAAAATGAAATCACAAAGGCTACGGCCGCAAAAGCTTGACATGTACGCTTATCGCCATAATCTAACCCTGTACGTATATGTAATAAATACTGGAATCCGATACTTAAATACATAATTGCCACGCATAAGAAGAATGGGAAGAATGTCTTTTCAAAGTCCGGATATAGGCTGTTAGATAGAAAGACCATGATAAACATATTAAACATCATAAACGAGACGTCTTTGAATGTAACTTGACCAAATCGATTTGTAAAAAATGTTTGATGAGACCACATTAACCATAAGAACAAACTCATGACGATGTATTTGAAAAATAAATCAGCTGAAATGGAACCGTTTTGTGTTGTTAAAATCACATGTGCGATTTTTTGAATGGCATAGACGAAAATTAAATCAAAGAACAACTCATGGAATCCTGCACGCTTTTCAGCTAAATGTTTTGGTGTTAATGCATTAACCATAAAATTTTAACTTCTTTAAGATGTGTAATTAATTTACTAAGTATACTATTTATTTTTTCTAGTGAATAGAGGAAGATTTGGCGATGAAGTGGAAGGAGGGGCGACTGCAAGGTAATTGCGGAATTAACAATCATCAGCGATTTAATATTTGACTAGAGACGTAATGGTAAGGAAAAGTTGATGAGAAATTGATGGTGAAACCAGCTGTGAATAGCGATGCAATGATAGATAGCATTTAATTAGAGTCATTACGCGAAATGATTAATGATAATTTGTGGTAAATCAAAGCATAATTTTGTACTATAGATGAGGATGATAGAGCATATTTAAGAGTGTGAAATGTTAAAGTGAAACCGTTTACGTTTCCGATTGCCCAAACAAATTACATCATTGTATAATATGATTTGTTAAATGCATAACAAGAATGAAAATGTAACATACGTAGCAATTGGTTTCATAAATTGGATGTTAGTGGCGTATTGGTTCATTAGACGTATTAGTAATAAAATTGTATATATCATAAGGAGATGAATATGACATGACGAGAGTCGTATTAGCAGCAGCATACAGGACACCTATTGGCGTTTTTGGAGGTGCGTTTAAAGACGTGCCAGCCTATGATTTAGGTGCGACTTTAATAGAACATATTATTAAAGAGACGGGTTTGAATCCAAGTGAGATTGATGAAGTTATCATCGGTAACGTACTACAAGCAGGACAAGGACAAAATCCAGCACGAATTGCTGCTATGAAAGGTGGCTTACCAGAGACAGTACCTGCATTTACAGTGAATAAAGTATGTGGTTCTGGGTTAAAGTCGATTCAATTAGCATATCAATCTATTGTGACTGGTGAAAATGACATCGTGCTAGCTGGCGGTATGGAGAATATGTCTCAATCACCAATGCTTGTCAACAACAGTCGCTTTGGTTTTAAAATGGGACATCAATCAATGGTTGATAGCATGGTATATGATGGTTTAACAGATGTATTTAATCAATATCATATGGGTATTACTGCTGAAAATTTAGTAGAGCAATATGGTATTTCAAGAGAAGAACAAGATACATTTGCTGTAAACTCACAACAAAAAGCAGTACGTGCACAGCAAAATGGTGAATTTGATAGTGAAATAGTTCCAGTATCGATTCCTCAACGTAAAGGTGAACCAATCGTTGTCACTAAGGATGAAGGTGTACGTGAAAATGTATCAGTCGAAAAATTAAGTCGCTTAAGACCAGCTTTCAAAAAAGACGGTACAGTTACAGCAGGTAATGCATCAGGAATCAATGATGGTGCTGCGATGATGTTAGTCATGTCAGAAGACAAAGCTAAAGAATTAAATATCGAACCATTGGCAGTGCTTGATGGCTTTGGAAGTCATGGTGTAGATCCTTCTATTATGGGTATTGCACCAGTTGGCGCTGTTGAAAAGGCTTTGAAACGTAGTAAAAAAGAATTAAGCGATATTGATGTATTTGAATTAAATGAAGCATTTGCAGCACAATCATTAGCTGTAGATCGCGAATTAAAATTACCTCCTGAAAAGGTGAATGTTAAAGGTGGCGCTATTGCATTAGGACACCCTATTGGTGCATCTGGTGCTAGAGTATTAGTGACATTATTGCATCAACTGAATGATGAAGTTGAAACTGGTTTAACGTCATTGTGTATTGGTGGCGGTCAAGCTATCGCTGCAGTTGTATCAAAGTATAAATAATAAGAAAACAGGTTATCACAACAGTATTAATTACATGTTGGTATAACCTGTTTTTATTTGTTTATGGATTTATTGGGTAATATTAGTCATTTGATGGTTTAATTGCAAATGCTCTAACAGGGAACCCAGGTGCATGTTGTTGTCCGTTCGCATCTTTGTTTTCAAACGTTTCAATATTAGGCCAACGTTTTGACCAATCGGTACGAAGTGCAACAAAAGTGCCAGGTTCAATAGTACCATGCTCTTTTTCCCATGCTTCTATATGCGCACGTGTTACAATGAAATCATTGTTGTTCGCTACTTCTGTTGAAAAGTCTAATACAATTAACGGCAATACCAATTCTTTTAAATCAATGTCTTCTAAATAACGTTTATTCTCGACAAAGTGAATTGGTGCATCAATGTGAGTACCATATTGCGTTACAATATTCCAACGTTGCACATAGAAACCATGATCTTTAACAGTGAATAAAGTTGAAACCTCGCCTTTTTCAAACTCACTAAAACGTGGTATTTCTGGATCAAATGTATGCGTTAAATCAACCCAAGTTGCTTGTTTTAAAGTATTTAATTGTTGCCATAAAGGATATTGTGTCATAAAATCACCCGTTTTTAGTTTATTATATGATAAATGCTGCGATTATTCTTGGCGTTTAGCTTTAACAGCATTCACAAGTACAGTCAATGCATCTTTAACTTCTTCTTCTTTTCGCGTTTTCAAACCACAGTCAGGGTTTACCCAGAATAATGAGCGGTCGATTTGTTGTAGTGAACGATTGATTGCTGTAGTAATTTCTTCTTTTGTTGGAATACGTGGACTATGAATATCATATACACCTAGACCAATACCTAAATCATAATTAATATCTTCAAAGTCTTTAATTAAATCACCATGGCTACGAGATGTTTCAATTGAAATAACATCAGCATCTAAGTCATGAATAGCATGAATGATTTGACCGAATTGAGAATAACACATATGTGTATGGATTTGAGTTTCATCACGAACTGAAGACGTTGCAAGTTTAAATGATAAAACAGCATCTTTAAGATATTGTTCGTGATATTCAGAGCGTAATGGTAAGCCTTCACGTAATGCAGGTTCGTCAACTTGGATAACTTTGATTCCTGCAGCTTCAAGTGCTAATACTTCTTCGTTGATTGCTAAAGCAATTTGATCTTGAACGACTTTACGTGGTAAATCAACACGTTCAAATGACCAGTTTAGAATTGTTACAGGTCCAGTTAACATACCTTTAACTGGTTTATCTGTTAAGCTTTGTGCATAAACTGTTTCATCAACAGTTAAAGGCGCTGTCCATTTTACATCACCATAAATGATTGGTGGTTTTACGGCACGTGAACCATATGATTGCACCCAACCGAATTTAGTTACTAAGAAACCTTGTAATTTTTCTCCGAAGAATTCAACCATGTCATTACGTTCAAATTCACCGTGAACTAATACATCTAAGCCGATGTCTTCTTGAATTTTAATCCATCGAGCAATTTCATTTTTTAAGAATGTTTCATATGCTTCGTCTGTAATGCGTTTGTTCTTCCAATCTGCACGGTATTTTCGAACTTCTCGGCTTTGTGGGAATGATCCAATAGTTGTTGTTGGTAAATCCGGTAAGTTCAAACGTTTTTGTTGTTGTTCAATACGTTGCGCGAATGGTGATTGTCTCGAAGTACGCACGCTTTCGAAATCATAATCTAAGTTTTTGAATGATTGATTTTGGAAACGCTCATAACGTGCTTTTAATTTATCATATTTAACACTATCGTTTTGATTAAATAGGCGACGCAATGCATCTAATTCGTCTAATTTTTCAGTTGCAAAGCTTAAGCCTTCGCCAACACTTGTATCTAATGTTTCATCATCTAAAGATACTGGAACATGTAATAATGAAGATGATGGTTGAATGACAAGTTCATTAGTGTGTGCTAACAATTTATCGATTAAGACTTTTTTAGCTTCAATGTCACTTGCCCATACATTACGACCATCAATAATTCCAGCGTATAATGTTTTTGATTTATCAAAATCTCCAGCTTCAATTTGTTTAAGGTTATAGCCATTATCATGGACAAAGTCTAAACCTAAACCACCAACAGGTAAAGAACTTAAGAATTTAAGATGTGCATGTTCGAAGTATGTTTGAATGACTAATTTTTTAGCAATACCAGCTTCTTCGAAATAGTCATAAGCTTCACGTGTAATATTTTCATAGCTTTCACTGTCGTCTGTAACTAAGATTGGCTCATCAACTTGAATGTATTCAGCACCTGCATCTATTAATGATTCAAACACTTCTTTATAAAGTGGTAATAACGTTTTAACTTTTTCTTCAAAAGTTTGGTGACCGCCTTTTGATAATTTAACAAAAGTAATCGGACCAACAATGACAGGGTGAGCGTTAACGTTTAAAGATTGGGCATATTTAAAGCGATCTAATAATACGTTGCGACTCACTTTAGGCTCAACATTGTCCCATTCAGGTACGATGTAATGATAGTTAGTGTTAAACCATTTTATAAGTGCACTTGCAACATGGTCTTTATTACCGCGAGCAATATCAAATAATAAGTCATCATCGATAGTTCTACCTTGGAAACGTTCAGGGATGATGTTGAATAATAATGACGTATCTAAAATATGGTCATATAAAGAGAAATCACCAACTGGGATGCTATCTAAGTGATAGTACTTTTGTAATAATAAATTTTCTTTATGTAGATCAGTTAATGTTTGATCTAATTCTTCTTTAGAAATCTTCTTTGCCCAATAACTTTCGATGGCTTTTTTCCATTCTCTTTTTCTACCTAATCTTGGGAATCCTAAGTTTGATGTTTTAATTGTTGTCATAATATTGCCTCCTTGTGAGCAGTAATAGATTTTGAGTATGCTGCAAGTTCTAATGAATCTTCGACATTTTGAAACGGTGTGATAATGTATAAACCATTAAAATATTCATGAACAGTATCGATTAAATCCTTTGAAAGCTTAAGACTTAGTTCTCGTGTTTTGGCTTTATCATCTTTAACTGCTTCAAATTGTTGTAAAATTTCATCTGACATCTTGATTCCTGGCACTTCATTATGCAAAAAGAGTGCGTTTTTGTAACTTGCGATAGGCATAATGCCTATGAAAAATGGTTTGTTCAAGTGCTTAGTGGCATGGTAAATTTCAATGATTTTCTCTTTGCTGTACACGGGTTGTGTTATAAAATAAGACATTCCGCTTTCTATCTTTTTCTCTAGTCGTTTTACGGCACCATCTAATTTACGAACATTAGGGTTAAAGGCGCCAGCGATGTTGAAGTGTGTACGTTTCTTCAGCGCATCACCGTCAGTGTTAATACCTTGATTAAATCTTAGAGCGAGTTCAGTTAATCCTTTAGAATTAACATCATAGACATTGGTTGCACCTGGTAAGTGACCAACTTTTGAAGGATCACCAGTTATGGCTAATATTTCGTTAACGCCAATGAGCGATAATCCAAGTAAATGGGACTGCAAGCCGATTAAGTTTCGGTCTCGACATGTAATATGTACGAGTGGTTCAATATTGTAATATTGCTTAATTAAGCTTGCAGCAGCAATGTTGCTAATTCTGACAGTTGCCAATGAATTATCTGCGAGTGTTACCGCATCTACATTTGCTTTATCAAGTTTAGCGATATTTTCAAAAAATCTATCCGTGTCCAAATGTTTCGGTGTATCCAATTCGATAATAACGGTTGGACGTTCTTGAACCTTAGATGTTAATGATTGTCTAACTTTATTTTGAGATGGATTGAAAAGTGCTTTCGTTGGTATCGGAATCACTTTTTTGTCATTAACAGGTTTAAGTGTCTGAATAGATTCTTTAATAAATTTGATGTGCTCTGGCGTTGTACCACAGCAACCACCAATTAAACGAACACCTTCGCGAATTAAATTTTGAGCAACTTGGCCGAAATATTGTGCATTGTCACTATACTTAAATTCACTATTTTCAATATCTAATAAGCTGGCATTTGGATAACAAGATAAGTATGCGTGCTCTGGTAATTCAATATGTGTGAAAGACTCTTGCATATGGTGTGGGCCATGATGACAATTGAGTCCCACGATGTTTGCACCACATTGAACGAGTTGTTTTAATCCTTCATTGATTGCCTGACCATTAACTAAGTAATTTGTGTTTGAAGCAGTTAATTGAGCAATGATTGGAATGTCGTATTTCTTTCTCGTTCGTGAAATGACATTTGTTAGCTCTTCTAGGTCGTAATACGTTTCGAAAAGTAGCGCGTCAACGCCTTCTTCAATTAAGGTGTCTATTTGAATTTCAGTATGATAAAGAATAGTTTGTAAGCTGATATCCTCTTGTTTGATACCTCTAAACCCACCAACTGTGCCTAATATATACGTATCTTTATTTGCTGCTTTTTTTGCGATGCGTACGGCGGCTTGATGTATAGCTTTAACTTTATCTTCAAGACCGAATCGTTTTAACTTTTCAAAATTTGCACCATAAGTATTGGTTTGAATGACATCAGCACCAGCTTCGATATATGAACGATGGATACGTTCAACTTTATCTGGATGGCTAAGATTATATGCTTCTGGACAGGTGTCTAATCCTTCAGAGTATAAAATGGTTCCAATAGCGCCATCAGCTACTAAAACATTATCTTTCAATTGTGTGAGGAATTGACTCATTGAATGCCTCCTTTAATGCGTATTTGATGTCTGCAATGAGTTCATCAGGATCTTCGAGACCAACACTTAATCGGAATAGACCGAAAGTGATACCACGTTCTTGTCTCACTTCTTCAGGTAGTGTTGCGTGAGACATTGTTGCTGGGTGCGAAAGTATTGTTTCCACACCACCTAGACTCACTGAAACGAGTGGTAATGTCAGTGCATCGACAAATTGTTGTGCTTTAGACTCATCAGCTAAACGTAAGCCAATAACGGCACCGCCATTTTTAGCTTGTTCTAAATGAGATGCAGTAAGTCCCGGGTAATAAACTTCTGAAATTTCATCTTGCTTTATTAAAAATGACACGATTTTTTGCGCGTTTTCGACAGATTGTTTAAATCTGATTGGAAATGTTTTTAAATGTTTAGCAAGTGTCCAGCTATCTTGAGCAGATAACATATTGCCTGTACCATTTTGTATTAAATAAAGAGCCTCACTAATTGCCTCATTATTAGTAATGACAGCACCAGCAATTAAATCGCTATGTCCACTTAAAAATTTTGTAGCACTATGAATGACAATATCAGCGCCTAGTAATAAAGGTGATTGACCTAACGGTGTCATAAATGTATTGTCCACAGCTACCAGTAGTTCATGCTTTTCGGCTATTTTAGAAACAGCTTTGATATCAGTAATTTTAAAACAGGGATTCGATGGTGTTTCGATATAAATTAATTTTGTGTTTGATTGAATGGCACCCTCGATTTGTTCGATCTTGGTAGTATCTACGGTTGTAAATTCAATATTAAAACGATTCAAAATTTGCTCAGTGAGGCGAAAAGTACCGCCATATACATCATCAGGTAAGATGACATGATCACCAGATTTGAAAGTCAAAAGTACTGCTGAAATAGCAGCAATACCTGATGCAAAAGCAAAAGCGAATTTTCCCTGTTCTAATCGTGCTAACTTCTCTTCTAAAAGTTCACGGTTAGGGTTGCCACTTCGTGCATAATCATATTTAACATCGCCACCAAGACTTGTTTGATGGAATGTTGAAGAATCATAGAGTGGTGGGTTAGCTGAATGATATTCCACACCTCTACGCCAATCGAATATCACTTCTGTCTCTTTTGAAAGTGTCATACAATCTCTCCAATCTGAGCTTTATCTAATGCTTGGATGATATCGTGTTCGATGTCTTCATAATTTTCAACGCCTAGTGATAAGCGGATTAAATACTCATCAATGCCACGTTTATCTTTTTCAGCATCTGGCATATCAACATGTGTTTGTGTGTAAGGGAAGGTCACTAATGTTTCAGTGCCTCCTAAACTTTCTGCAAAAATACAAATGTCTAAATTTTCTAATAATTTAGCGACGCTATAGGCCTTGTTAAGTCTTAAACTAAGCATGCCAGTTTGCCCGCTATATAGTACTTCGTCAATCGCTTGAAGTGACTGACATTTTTTAGCAAGTTTTCTTGCGTTTGATTGCGCGCGCTCAATGCGTAAATGCAAAGTTTTAAGTCCACGTAACAACAAATAACTATCTATTGGTGATAGTGTTGCGCCAGTCATGTTGTGAAAATCAAACAACTGTTGTGCGAGTGATTCATCTTTGACGGTTACGACACCTGCTAGTACATCGTTATGTCCACCAATATATTTCGTAGCTGAATGTAAGACTATATCAGCACCTTCTGCTAACGGTGTTGAAAGATAAGGTGTTAAAAAAGTATTGTCGATAATTGACAATAAGCCTTTAGCTTTACAAAGTTGATAGTACGTCTTTACATCAATAGCAATCATTTGTGGGTTAGATATTGGTTCAATGAATAATGCAACTGTTTTATCAGTGATTTCTTTTTCAACTTGTTCATAATCTGTAAAATCAACGTACTTAAATTTGATATCGTATTGTTGTTCGTAAAACTCAAACAATCTAAATGTGCCCCCATATAAATCGAATGAAACTAAAATTTCATCATGAGGTTTAAATAGATTACATATTAATTGAATGGCTGACATTCCACTTGATGTAGCGAATGATGCAATACCATGCTCAAGTTTGGCAAAACAGGTTTCAAATGTTGAGCGTGTAGGATTTTTAGTACGTGTATAATCAAATCCTGTCGATTGTCCTAGTTTTGGATGCTTGTAGGCAGTAGATAAATGGATTGGATTTGCTATAGCACCGGTTGAATCATCAGTTAATGTGATTTGGGCTAACTGTGTATCCTT
This sequence comes from Staphylococcus sp. EG-SA-17, assembly GCF_017151845.1. Taxonomy (NCBI): domain Bacteria; kingdom Bacillati; phylum Bacillota; class Bacilli; order Caryophanales; family Staphylococcaceae; genus Staphylococcus; species Staphylococcus sp. EG-SA-17. The sequence goes on along the minus strand of NZ_JACVZO010000009.1, from coordinate 24,979 downwards.
CATATTAAGACCCTCCTATAAGAAAAAATAAAAAGCTTCCGTCCTTCGTACCCGAATGAATCGGATAAAAAGGACGAAAGCTTATGTTTCGCGGTACCACCTTTGTTTGTTATTCCATCGCTGAAATAACCTTATTCAGTACGCATTAAAAGTAAATATGCTTACTGAACAATTATCACAATTTAAGTCGTTAAGTAAGGATATAGTAATGTGCTATCTCATACTTATTAACAAAAAATCGTGCGTAAAGAATCCAGTACGCCATTTAACATCAATGTTAATACTGTATCGCTATAACGGGCGAACCCGTAGACACCTCATATTGGCATCAACACTCCAAGGCCATTTTCAAACACGCTTTCAAAATCTTCTCTCAGCTACTAAAGACTCTCTGTATAAGCAGGGTGTGTTTTACTTTCCTCTTTATTGTGTTTACGTTTCATTAAACTGTTATAAGATATTAATTAGCTTACAGAGTAAAAAAAGATTTGTCAACAATTATTCAGAAAATTTTGATTTAAAAGTTAATTTGTTTGTGAAATTGTATTTGGTATCTTGAAGTTAAAAAATGAATTATTTTTTAAATAAAGTGTGGTTAATGGTTGTCTGACTCATTTAGAATACATAAAATATATTTAACTGTTGTTATCAAATAAAAAGTGATGTGAGTGAATTGTCAAAAAGTGAAGATCAACGTATTACTAAAACAAAATATGAACAAATTAAGCAAATAGATATATCGGATATCAAACCGAATCCGTATCAGCCCCGAAAAACTTTCGATGAAAATCATTTAAATGATTTGGCAGATTCAATTAAGCAATATGGTATTTTGCAACCAATTGTGCTTAGAAAAACAGTTCAAGGTTATTACATTGTAGTTGGTGAAAGAAGGTTTAGAGCTTCGAAAATTGCTGGTCTAAAATACGTATCAGCGATTATCAAAGATTTAACAGATGAAGATATGATGGAACTGGCGGTCATAGAAAATTTACAACGAGAAGACTTAAATGCGATTGAAGAAGCTGAAAGTTATCAACGTTTGATGACAGATTTGAAAATTACACAACAAGAAGTAGCGAAGCGATTGAGTAAGTCGCGCCCGTATATAGCGAATATGTTGAGGTTATTACATTTGCCGAAAAAGATTGCTGACATGGTAAAAGATGGGCGACTGACAAGTGCACATGGACGAACGTTATTGGCAATTAAAGATGAACAACAAATGCTTAGGTTAGCGAAACGGCTTGTTAAAGAAAAGTGGAGTGTCAGATATTTAGAAAACCATGTTAATGAATTAAAAAATGTTTCGTCAAAGTCGGAAACAGACAAAGTAGATATAACTAAGCCTAAATTTATAAAGCAACAAGAACGACAGTTGCGAGAACAGTATGGCGCAAAAGTAGATATATCGATAAAAAAATCAGTCGGCAAAATCTCATTTGAGTTTGAATCACAAGATGACTTTGTGAGAATCATTGAACAATTAAATCGTAAGTATGGTAAATAGTTACACAATTTTATATAATATCACTTTGTGAATCTATAGATATATCGATAGTTATCTATATTCTTTGAAGATGATGCGACTTCAGTAGGTTGGAAGAATACAGCAATATTAATAAAATTATTTGAGACTATATAGAAGGGAGTAACGCTAATTATGGATCAAGTTATGAGTATTATTTCATCGCTATTCGAACCATTAACTAAAATTGAAACATATGAAAGTGTCGCTACTAAATTAGCGATGATAATTATATATATTATCGTTGCATTAATCGTAATTAAAATACTTGATAAAATGATTGCCCAAGGATTTAAAATACAAAACAAGAGTAAAAAGGGTAATAAAAAACGTTCGAAAACATTAATATCATTGGTGCAAAATGTTGTTAAATATATTGTGTGGTTTATAGTTGTAACTACCATTTTAAGTAAATTTGGCATTAGTGTTGAAGGAGTAATTGCAAGTGCTGGTGTCGTAGGCTTAGCAGTAGGTTTTGGTGCTCAAACTATAGTTAAAGACGTAATTACAGGTTTCTTTATTATATTTGAAAACCAGTTTGATGTAGGTGATTATGTTAAGATAAACAACGGTGGTACAACTGTAGCAGAGGGAACAGTTAAATCAATTGGGCTCCGTTCAACACGTATTAATACAATATCTGGAGAACTTACAATCTTGCCAAATAGTAGCATGGGTGAAATAACGAATTACTCAATTACGAATGGAACAGCAATTGTTAAAATTCCAGTATCTGTAGATGAAAATATTGATAATGTTGAGAAGAAATTAAACAAATTATTTACATCTCTGCGTAGTAAATATTATTTATTTGTAAGTGATCCTGTTGTGATTGGTATTGATGCCTTTGAAGATACTAGAGTGATATTAAGGGTTTCAGCAGAAACAATACCAGGTGAAGGTTTCTCTGGTGCGCGTATTATTCGTAAAGAAGTACAAAAAATGTTTTTACAAGAAGGTATCAAGACACCACAACCAATAATGACACCTTTTAATCATAGTGAAAACGGTGTTTAGTAGTTTATAATACATGGAGGTCATATTTAATGGCGTCAAAATATGGAATAAATGATATAGTAGAAATGAAAAAACAACATGCGTGTGGAACCAATCGTTTTAAAATTATTAGAATGGGTGCTGACATTAGAATTAAGTGTGAAAATTGTCAACGAAGCATTATGATTCCACGTCAAACGTTTGATAAAAAACTAAAAAAAATCATCGTATCTCAGGATGATACACAAAGATAGGAGAATGATTCATGGCTTTAACAGCAGGTATCGTTGGCTTACCAAACGTTGGTAAATCAACATTATTTAATGCAATTACAAAGGCGGGTGCCTTGGCAGCAAACTATCCGTTCGCAACTATAGACCCAAACGTGGGTATTGTAGAAGTGCCAGATGCAAGACTACTTAAATTAGAAGAAATGGTTCAACCTAAAAAAACATTACCTACTACATTTGAATTTACAGATATTGCCGGAATTGTTAAAGGTGCTTCTAAAGGTGAAGGTTTAGGTAATAAATTCTTATCACATATTAGAGAAGTAGATGCGATTTGTCAGGTCGTTCGTGCATTTGATGATGATAACGTAACTCATGTTGCTGGTCGAGTAGACCCTATTGATGACATCGAAGTTATCAATATGGAATTAGTACTTGCAGACTTAGAATCAGTTGAAAAACGCTTACCTAGAATTGAAAAATTGGCACGTCAAAAAGATAAGACTGCTGAGATGGAAGTGCGCATTTTAAATACTATTAAAGAAGCTTTAGAAAATGGTAAACCTGCCCGCAGTATTGACTTTAATGAAGAAGATCAAAAATGGGTGAACCAAGCGCAATTACTGACTTCTAAAAAAATGCTTTATATCGCTAATGTTGGTGAAGATGAAATTGGTGATGATGATAATGATAAAGTAAAAGCGATTCGTGAATATGCAGCGCAAGAAGACTCTGAAGTGATTGTTATTAGTGCAAAAATTGAAGAAGAAATTGCTACTTTAGATGATGAAGATAAAGAAATGTTCTTAGAAGATTTAGGTATTGAAGAACCAGGATTAGATCGATTAATTAGAACAACTTATGAATTATTAGGATTATCAACATATTTTACTGCTGGTGTGCAAGAAGTACGTGCTTGGACATTTAAACAAGGTATGACTGCACCTCAATGTGCTGGTATCATTCATACTGATTTTGAACGTGGATTTATCCGTGCCGAAGTAACAAGTTATGACGACTATGTACAATATGGTGGCGAAAGTGGCGCTAAAGAAGCGGGCAGACAACGATTAGAAGGTAAAGAATATATTATGCAAGATGGCGATATCGTTCATTTCAGATTTAATGTATAAACGATAGAGTGAAGTTAATTAAATAGTATATATGTAGAAGAGGCGGAATCAATTGTTCGCCTCTTTTAATTATGCGTGTTATTTATTAAAAGAATGGAATAATTTTACTCGCGTTAATAATATCTTGAGTGCTGAAAAATTGTTTGCCTTCGCCAGTATAAGCAGGCTCTAAAACAAGATTAGCCTTTGCACAATAAAGCCATTCAGGATGAATGCCACTATTAAGTATCTCTTGGAATTCTTGAAAATCTTTAGACCAATCAATATTTAAATTCATTCCTTACCACCTCACAACCATTATAGAACATGTGTTCGCTTTTGTGAAGTGTATTTTTAAAAAATATCATAGAAAATTTCAAATGTATTAATGTCAAAAATGATATGAAGAGTAGTTTGAATTATTATTGTAAAAAGTAATGGCGCATGATATAATTCTTTATTGTGAGTAATGAAAATTATTCCTTGCTTATCTGTTTTAAGATTGATAAGCCGTATAGACCACAAGGAGGTGCAAATATAAAATGAGAACATATGAAGTTATGTACATCGTACGCCCAAACATTGAGGAAGATGCTAAAAAAGCGTTAGTTGAACGTTTCAACGGTATCTTAGCTACTGAAGGTGCAGAAGTTTTAGAAGCAAAAGACTGGGGTAAACGTCGCCTAGCTTATGAAATCAATGATTTCAAAGATGGTTTCTACAACATCGTACGTGTTAAATCTGATAACAATAAAGCTACTGACGAATTCCAACGTCTAGCTAAAATCAGTGACGATATCATTCGTTACATGGTTATTCGTGAAGACGAAGACAAGTAATAATTAGAGGGGGCGTTTAAATGCTAAATAGAGTTGTATTAGTAGGTCGTTTAACGAAAGATCCGGAATACAGAACCACTCCCTCAGGTGTGAGTGTAGCGACATTCACTCTTGCAGTAAATCGTACGTTCACGAATGCTCAAGGGGAGCGCGAAGCAGATTTTATTAACTGTGTTGTTTTTAGAAGACAAGCAGATAATGTAAATAACTATTTATCTAAAGGTAGTTTAGCTGGTGTAGATGGTCGCTTACAATCCCGTAATTATGAAAATCAAGAAGGTCGTCGTGTGTTTGTTACTGAAGTTGTGTGTGATAGCGTTCAATTCCTTGAACCTAAAAATGCGCAACAAAATGGTGGCCAACGTCAACAAAATGAATTCCAAGATTACGGTCAAGGATTCGGTGGTCAACAATCAGGGCAAAACAATTCGTACAATAATTCATCAAACACGAAACAATCTGATAATCCATTTGCAAATGCAAACGGACCGATTGATATAAGTGATGATGACTTACCATTCTAATAAAAATTAACGAAATTAAAGCGAAAAAATTATCAAAGGAGGCACACAATCATGGCAGGTGGACCAAGAAGAGGCGGACGTCGTCGTAAAAAAGTATGCTATTTCACAGCAAATGGTATTACACATATCGACTACAAAGACACTGAATTATTAAAACGTTTTATCTCAGAACGCGGTAAAATTTTACCACGTCGTGTAACTGGTACTTCAGCTAAATATCAACGTATGTTGACTACAGCTATCAAACGTTCTCGTCATATGGCATTATTACCATATGTTAAAGAAGAACAATAATATTTAATATATTATAACCCCCGTAGGCATAGGCTTACGGGGGTTTTTGTGTTTTGGGATATAGAAAAAGGGCAGAAAAAGGACGATGTGAATGTTTTGTGTTCGGGATTTGCACAAAGATATGTTTATATTGCAAAAATAATATGAATTTAGATGCATAAAAAAAGAACTACGCATTTTAAATAAAATGCATAGCTCTTCTTTTTCTTGCATACGAATTAAAATAACTCGCGAGACCTATAAGTCTCTTTCCTCACTAGATAGTTTATACTTTTGGTCTGTTGAAGTCAATAATTTTATCTAAAGCTATAAAAAATCTTTTGATAGCTAATGCATTATTATAATAGCTTTCGTTTCTTTTATATCGCTTTTGAAGTTGGTCCAAATCGTGATATCTTGCTTGGATAATTGCATTACTACAAACTTGATTATGTAATTCTAGAGTAGCGAAAGTATCTATGAAATTTTTTATTCCGAACATGTTTCTAGATATGCCTATATTATTCCCTTTTTCAAATAAATATTGAGGAGATCTACTGTCATAATTTAGATTTGCTATGATGGGTTGGTTATGAGCTGATTTGTTTCTTATATTTTTAACTAAAGGCATTAAAATATTAGCAACTCTCAATTCTTCGTCATTGTACTTCTTGTAATAGAAGTTGAGAAACGAAACGAATTGACCTAGTTGCATGAATTCAATGCAAACCCATGCGGGTGGATTTTGATAGTATTTATTCAACTTTGCGGGTAGTTGCCCTCTTTTATTCATATGCTTAAATATTTCGTTTTTATTTTTGATTTTGGTTTCCATAACTTCTTCTGGTGTTCTTGAATTTGTGTCAAAATTTGAATTGTTATATGATTTATCAATACATAAGAACTCATCTATTATTTTATAACCATCTTCTTGGTTATTTTCTGTTATTAGTTTTAAGACTAGACACTTTAAACTATGTTCAATATCTAAAGTTAAATGCAACATTGTGTATCTTAATTTCATATCTATAGTTGCTAAATCTGATAAATAAGCAAATTCTATGAAATAGCCGCCATTCTTTTTTTCGAAATTTTTTCGGAAATAAGCTAGTTTGAAGAAGTAATTATTTTTTCTAAGAATTTCATTTGCTTTTTCGGTGTCAATAATATTAAAAAATATATTCATCTGTTTTAATTTCGCTATTTGCTCATCAAAATTGAGCATAGGCTTAATTTCTGCTAGTGTATCATCTTTTTCCAATATTAACTCCCCAATCGTTCAAATTTATTCATCATATCTTTCGCCATCTGATTAGTAACATGTGTGTATATCTCTAGAGTTTTTATAATCTGAATGACCTACATGCTCTTGCATTGCTTTTAAGTTAATTCCTAATTGAGCAAGTGTAGATATATGAGAATGATGTAATGTATGCGTCGTTGCAGGTTTCTTAATGGAACTAATCTCAGTTGTCTCTTTGATAGCCCCCCCTTTAGTAATGTGGCTAATTTTGTTCGAGTCGATAGGGCTACCAGCCGTATTTGTGAATATGTACTCTCTATCAATAAACTTATCATTCCAAGCATAAGTGTTCTTAGTAAGTCGATGCTTTGGGTAGTGAGCCCTATGGCCTTATAGCTATTACTTCTTTCAGTTGTCTCTTTTACTCCGGATGCTTCCATTTTTAATCAGTTTCCCAATTAACTTTACCGTCGATATCTAGCGTTTTATCTTGATAGTTTATATTTTCTTTATTTATTGCAAATAGTTCACCGATACGCATGCCATTATCAATTTAAAACTGAACTATAGATTTTACCTTTTTATAATTACGTTTTGTCGTTGGACGTTTTTTTATACTTAATTACATAGTCGAAACAATCCAGTAACCCCTTAACTTAATTATCTTCATTATTTTCTAAAGTGTTATTACGTTTAGCTAGTAACGCATCACTATAGGGATATCTATTTTATCTATTACACATATAACTTTGAATTGCTTACTATTTTAAATTAACAAATTCTATTCTCTTAGATTTAGTCCAATTATGTGTAGACGATTTATAGTTATTAAATTCAGAGTGGTAGCAAATTAAAGTTAATCAAGAGTTAAGATGAAGTTAATTCATGAACACGTCTATTATTTCTATAATTGTAGCAAATAAAGCTTTACATCAAGGAGGTAATTAAATATGTTCAAAAAACATCATTCTAAAAATTCAATCTTATTAAAATCTATTCTATCGCTAGGTATCATCTATTCGGGATCATTTGGAATATATTCAAAAGCAGGCGCGTCAACACAAAATTCCTCAAGTTTACAAGATAAACAATTCCAAAAAGTTGAAGAAGTACCAAATAATTCAGAAAAAGCTTTGGTTAAAAAACTGTACGATAGATACAGCAAAAATACAATAAATGGAAAATCTAATAAATCTAGGAATTGGGTTTATTCAGAGAGACCTTTAAATGAAAATCAAGTTCGTATACATTTAGAAGGGACTTACACAGTTGCTGATAGAGTATATACACCTAAGAGGAACATTACTCTTAATAAAGAAGTTGTCACTTTAAAAGAATTGGATCATATCATAAGATTTGCTCATATTTCTTATGGCTTATATATGGGAGAACATTTGCCTAAAGGTAACATCGTCATAAATACAAAAGATGGTGGTAAATATACATTAGAGTCGCATAAAGAGCTACAAAAAGATAGGGAAAATGTAAAAATTAATACAGCCGATATAAAAAATGTAACTTTCGATCTTGTGAAAAGTGTTAATGACATTGAACAAGTTTGAAATTAAGTTAAATAAGTATATACAGTGTTTTATCGCTAATACTTTGAAAGTTAGGTATCTAAAGGTGCCTAGCTTTCTTTGTTATGATCAGCACCATCATATAGAAAATTCTTTAATGACGTTTATGCCGAAATCTACAAAAATAATTTCTCTTTTATGGTTAATCAATATGTTTTTATATTCGACAACCTTAAAATTAACTTCTTTCAATTCCATAATAAGGTCTCTATAAAATAACTTTGTTTAAAAACGATTCGTATCTTTCAGATTCAAATACCATCATTTTCTCCTAATACTTACATTTTAATTACAATTATGTAAGTTGTTTTCAGAGACATCCTATTTTATATTTTGTCAGAGGTGATCTTTTGAAAACGATTTTAAAAACAATAACATATCTCGCACTTACTATCGTTGGCGCTTATGCTGCTCTATTCATTTTAAAAACAATAGACTCTCATGGTATAACAGATCAATTTAACCCATTAGTAAAGGAAGATGATTCTTATGTTAAAACGACAGAGGTGTCTACTAGAATGGATGATCAACTCCGAAGTTATACTCAAAGTGCTTTTAATAAAGAAGGGAAAGAGACGCAATTAATGTATACTGCTACATTTGATGTTAAACCGCATAGATACTTGAAAATTACACATAAAGGTCATCATGTAGAAACTTTTGAAGAAGTAGAAAAGGAAGAAGTACCAAAGAAAGCATTAGACAAACTGAGTCGATAATAGCACCCTTATATTACATTACTCATTTTAAAAATGATTACGAACGAAAGTAACGCATGAAGAGTAATTTAAAAAAATTTGTAATAATTATGAATAGAATTAAAAACAAGGGGTAATACAATCTATATAGCATATAAGCTTTTGTTATGAGTTTCTAAAAAAGGAAGAGAGAGTGATATTATGAAATTAAAATCATTAGCAGTGTTATCAATGTCAGCGGTGGTGCTTACTGCATGTGGCAATGATACTCCAAAAGATGAAACAAAATCAACAGAGTCAAATACTAATCAAGACACTAATACAACAAAAGATGTTATTGCATTAAAAGATGTTAAAACAAGCCCAGAAGATGCTGTGAAAAAAGCTGAAGAAACTTACAAAGGCCAAAAGTTGAAAGGAATTTCATTTGAAAATTCTAATGGTGAATGGGCTTATAAAGTGACGCAACAAAAATCTGGTGAAGAGTCAGAAGTACTTGTTGCTGATAAAAATAAAAAAGTGATTAACAAAAAGACTGAAAAAGAAGATACAGTGAATGAAAATGATAACTTTAAATATAGCGATGCTATAGATTACAAAAAAGCCATTAAAGAAGGACAAAAAGAATTTGATGGTGATATTAAAGAATGGTCACTTGAAAAAGATGATGGTAAACTTGTTTACAATATCGATTTGAAAAAAGGTAATAAAAAACAAGAAGTTACTGTTGATGCTAAAAACGGTAAAGTATTAAAGAGTGAGCAAGATCACTAAAATATGTCGTAACACTAACGATAGCAACATGTCTTAATTCATATTAATTATTAAAAATACCCTCACAACGCAATGTGATATATCCAGTATAGATTTGAAAGGATATATGCCTAACGTGTTGTGAGGGTTTAATTGCATCTACTTATCCATGCGAATATCGACTTCTTCTAAATGTTTCTGATATTCTTTAACCTTACTTTCTAAAAACATTTCATATGGTGCATCAAAGAAGTCAGCTAAATGCATGGCATCTTTAAATTTAGGTTCATGGTGATGATTCTCCCATTCCCAAATTTGGTGTGCTTCATATTTAGTACCATATTTCTCATTTAATTGTTGTGCTAATTCGTCAATTTCTAAATTATGTTTAGTTCGTAAGTTATATAAAATATGCATATTCATTGTTCATTAACCTCGCTTCTTGATTTAAAATTCAAAGATGCTCTAATAATATGTGTATATTCTAGTCCTATAACATAAAATAATCAAGCTATGAATTCGCCAGAAAAAATAATGTATATGATATTGCCGGTACAGAGACTTTAAATAACGATAGCTACATTGAATAAAATTGATATTCAATTACTACTTTGAAAAATATTTAGATAAAAATAATTTGAATTTGTTTTAGAAAGTCTAATAACGGGTACTACTTAGAATAACGCAAAATAAATAGAAAAAGGAGACTGAAAATTATGTTTGGATTTATTGGAATGTTAATTGTCGGTGGCTTAATTGGATGGGCTGCTGGTGCTATTATGGGTAAAGATATCCCAGGTGGTATTTTAGGTAATATTATCGCAGGTATTATTGGATCATGGTTAGGTGGAACATTATTAGGACATTGGGGTCCTGAACTAGGAAGCATTTACATCTTACCAGCTTTAATTGGTTCAATTATCTTAATTGCACTGGTAACGCTAATTTTAAGAGCTGTGCGTAAAAAATAAAATATTCAACTTAGGTTGAATGGAAATCAAGATGGCATTCAGTTGTCATCTTTTTTATTTGCGTGAAAATGGTCAATATGTATTATAATATTTGAAAATGTAGGTAAGATAGGATTAAAAAGTAATAAATTAACATGAGGAAAGGTTGGAAATAAAAAAGCGAGTATTTGACAAATAAAAAAGGATGACGTTGGGTTGCGCCATCCAGGAGTATTATGTTCATGAATATAAAAGACTGTGTAGTCATTTAAGAACTACACCCATATAGTAACACATCACTTGATTAAAGACAATACTATTTTTAGAGTCATTAATTTAAAATATGAATTAATTCTTTTTTTAGAATAGAATATTAAGATTGATATTGAATTAGTAGTCAAAGTGTTATGGTAGATATGAAATACATAATGTAAGGAGTAATATTATGACGATTTATTTAGTTAGACATGGCGAATCACAATCGAATTATGATAATAAACATTTTCGATCTTATTTTTGTGGACAATTAGATGTGCCGTTAACGGATTTTGGTAAGAAAAGTGCAGACGATTTATGTGATTATTTTAAAGAGAAACAGATTAAACATGTATATGTTTCAGACTTATTAAGGACACAGCAAACGTTTGAACATATTTTTCCATATGACATTGCATCAACGACTACGCCTCTATTAAGAGAACGTTCGCTTGGCGTATTTGAGGGTGAATATAAAGATGAAATCAGTGCGAATCCGAAATATGAAAAATATTTCAATGATCCAAACTTTAAAGACTTTCGTCATAGTTTTTCACAAAAAGCGCCTGAAGGAGAAAGTTATGAAGATGTATATCAACGCGTCGAACATTTTATGAATCATGTTGTCAATGAAGATACACAAAAAGATGATATCGTCATTGTTGCACATCAAGTTGTCATTCGTTGTTTAATGGTTTATTTTAATAACGTTTCACGGGAAGAAGCTGTGGATTTAAAAGTTGAAAATTGCAAACCATATATCATTGAATAGAAGTATAGAGGTTCTGAAAAGCTGTGTTTTATAGCGGCCTTCAGAACCTTTTTTGTATTTGGAATTTAAAGGGAATCATTCTTATCAACAGACTTACCACCAATAGCTAATGTGATAATTGTGCTTGCGAACAAAATAATTGAAGTTATAAATGACGCTAATGTAAAAGGTGTAAATTGTGTGAACGATAATATCAATGATAAAAAGAACCAAGAGATAGCCCCTAGAAATTGTAAAATAGCAGAAGAAATTCTAAAACTCATATAATCATATATAGCTAAAACAAGTGAAGGTAATGCGACTAATACCATTATAATGATGTTGAGGGTGAATAAATATGGCTGTTCAAAAGTTACTGTGTTTGGTCCTGTTGGATGCATTGCTGCTAAGAACAAGCAAACAATCGTTGATAAAATTGCTAAAATAATAAAAGTAATTCGAACTTTCATCATGACCATCCTTTGTTTATAGAGTCAATATAATTATGAAATACGTTAGAGATATAGTCAAATGCGTCAACTAATGGGGATTTTAGGATGGATAGAGAATTTAAGGCAATTAAAAAAGCATCAAACAGTAATATGCTGCTTGATGCCCAAATGATGACTTTAGCTAAATTGATTAGTCACTTTTAAGGATAAAGAATTGCCATGAGTTAAAGCACATGTAATGATGTGTTACATGTCGCAATGATGGCATTCAGTTATTTATCGATAACATCACTCTTGATACCTTTAGATTTTAAGAAATCTTTAATTTTATCTTGTTGCTTTTTATTAACATCACCGGCATATTTTGTTGGCACGTCGACTACATTGATTTTATTTTGCGGTTGATAGCTAAGCTTTTCAATATCTTCATCAACATTGGCGATTGTACTATTTAAAGCTTTGAAGTAATTCATCATTAATTCAACGGGTTTCTTATATTCTTTAGGAATATTGTTTTCAGTGACAAATTTCTTGAAATGCAAATCATTTTTTACAGCTAAGTTAGATAAGTGACTAAGTGTTTCTGCTTGTTTTTCAGTCACTTTTGTTTGACTATCAATTTGTTTATCTAGTTTATGTTGCATTATATATTTGTTATCAAGTATATCGCTATTTACAGACAAATACTTTTCTATAGCTTGCTTCATTTCTGCATCACTAATATCACTATTTTTCTTATCTGAGTTAAAGATATCTTTTGTTTCTAATTTTTTAGCGCTTTTAGGTGCATGGATGCCAGTACTTGTGTGATGATCTTCGTTATCAGATTGATCGGACGCGCAACCTGTAAGAATTAATGCAGATGCTAAAAATGTACTTAGTAGTAATCTCTTTTTCATAATGTAATATAACTCCTTGGTTTATCTTTAATTGAAAAAATGTGTATTCATGTTTAATAGAGTAACATTGAATTAGTTTGGAATGTCACGATGACCTTGCAATGACCATAGACGTAAATGATTACGTGCATGAGTTGCTTTTTCTATCAATAATGCATCATTTTGGACGTTGTTAAGGATAGCTTTATCTATAAATAACTGCATAATTGGTTGTATCAATTTAGATGTAGGTATTGTACGTAAAAGCATAATGATTTCATTCACATATTTTTCCTTCTCAATATCATTTTTCATATTGATTTGTTTGCGTAGATAACTTGTGAACGCTTTAATTTCTGAATCAGATTTCAAATAGTGGTGTCTATCATAATAGATTAATTCCTCAACAGAAGCTGGTACATAGTACCCTTCATCAGAAATATTAATGCCTGACGCCTCAGACTCGACAACATCAAATAACACAGGGTGAAACACGAAGTCATCTTCAATATAATATAGCTCAGTACCAGCTAAAGTATCTAAGCTATATTGCAACTCTTCTTTACTAAAAGTAGCGTCATAAAATCTTTGTGTGAGATATAGTAGATGATTAGTTGATAAAATACCATACAAGTTTACAGAACCAAGTATAATACGAAGAGGTAAAATATCTTTTTTATCTATTAATCCTTTCTTAATCTCAGAAATCAATTCAGTGATTGCATCATTTCTTAAACTATCGGTTGTACCAAAATCTTCAAAGTCATCATCTTCATCATATAGTATATCGAAGTGAACTTCGTCATCCATCATTGATAATTCTATCGCATTTTCAAAATCTGCTAAACTATGCTTAATCGTTTGCTCATCAATAAATTCATTGATAGCCTCTTTTATATCGCCATCAGCGATTTGATTCAGGTAATTTTCAATATGTTTACGCACGTCATTTGGTAAAATGAGACAATCATACCCGAAGTCATAATAATAATAGAAATGAGTAATTAAAAATGTGCCAGGATTCATCAAATGAATGTTTTCAAATGTAATTAGTTCATTGTTTAATCGATAGTTATCATCACTTTCGAGTATGCCAGTAAGAATACTAAACTCAAATAGGGAAGCATTAGAAAACACTTGTTCAATGATATGATTATTATTGAAAAATGCTGTCATAATCAATTTAACAAGATTTTGCTTGTTTTTATTTGAGAATCCTTTGATACCATACTGTCTGCAAATTGCTTTTAGCTCATCATTAGTTTTTAACAGTAAGGCCTGTTCCATTGTGACATCGTTTAAGCGCGTATGTTGTCTTACACGAAAGATTTCATCATTTAAATGCATATGGTCTTTTGTATCTAATGTTTCGAATTCACCATATGCACTATTTAGTACCTCTGAATTGATATAACTTAAAAATAAATTATTTACAAAGAACGTATCTTCGTTAATTTGAATAACAAAACCTAGATGATTTGTTAGCTTTAAAATATTAACCTCATGGCTATTTATAATTGTGACAGGATTACCCTTAGATATAAGTGTTTCTATAAATTTTTGTTCTGTCTTATTCATATCATGATAAATCTTATGTAAATTTTCAGGACGTAAAGCATGCATCGTGACTTCAAATCCTTCTTTGTCGTTCGGTAAATTAAAATATTCGCATGCATTTTGTAACTTTCCTGGGTAGATAAAATGAGCATCAAGCATTTTTACACACCTCATTGTATTTTTTAAGTTTATCATAACATGATTTTATGCCAGGATAAAAAAATAACAGCATCTTAACAAATGTAAGATACTGTCAGTGAAACTGTGAAAACTTTAGTTTCTGATAATATAGTCAAAGGCATTTAATGCTGCATTTGCACCAGCGCCCATTGAAATGATAATTTGTTTGTTCTTCTGATCTGTGACATCGCCAGCAGCAAATATTCCAGGTACGTTAGTATTATTGTTACGATCAATAACAATTTCACCACGTTCGTTTAATTCAACAGCATCTTTTAACCATGATGTGTTTGGAAGTAAACCAATTTGAACAAAGATACCATCTAAGTTAAGTAGATGTTCTTCGCCGGTGCTCATGTCTTCGTAACGTATACCTGTAACATGGTCTTCTCCGACAACTTCAGTAGTTTTGGCATTTGTTTTGATATCAACATTTGATAAAGAACGTAAACGATCTTGTAACACGTTGTCTGCTTTTAATTCGCTAGCGAATTCGAATAATGTAACATGATTAACGATACCAGCAAGGTCAATTGCTGCTTCAACCCCAGAGTTACCGCCACCGATAACTGCTACGTCTTTATTTTCAAATAGAGGTCCGTCACAGTGCGGGCAGAATGCAACACCTTTATTAATCAATTGCTCTTCACCTGGAATGTTTAGCTTACGCCAACCTGCACCAGTAGCAATAATGACTGTTTTACTTTCTAAGACAGCACCGTTTTCTAACGTAACTTTAATTGCTTCGTCAGTCTTTTCGATATCTGTAGCACGAATGCCTGTCATTGCATCAATGTCATATTGATCAATGTGCGCTGCTAAGTTAGAAGAAAATTCAGAACCAGTTGTTTCTTTAACAGTAATGAAGTTCTCAATACCAGCAGTATCATTAACTTGGCCACCGATACGATCAGCAACTATACTAGTACGTAAACCTTTACGTGCTGTGTAAATCGCTGCACTACCACTAGCAGGACCACCACCAACGATTAAGACATCATAAGGTTCTTTATTTTCAAACTCAGATGCATCTGCCGTACTGCCTAGTTTCGAAAGAATATCTTGGATTGTCATACGACCATTGCCAAATTCTTCGCCATTTAAAAAGACAGCAGGGACTGCCATGATGTTTTCAGATTCTTCACGGAACACTGCACCATCAATCATAGAATGCGTGATGTTAGGGTTGATCACACTCATTAAGTTAAGTGCTTGAACGACATCAGGACATTTTTGACACGTTAAACTAATGAATGTTTCAAAATGGAATGAACCTTCTAAGTTTTTAATTTGGTCAATGATTGACTGTTTTTCTTTAGGTGCACGACCACTAACCTGTAAAATTGCTAAAACAAGTGAGTTAAACTCGTGACCTAATGGAATACCTGCAAATGTTATACCTGTTTCTTCACCAGGACGATTGACTGAGAAACTTGGTGTACGTTTTAAAGACTTTTCAGAAAGTGAAAGTCTAGGTGACATATCAGAAATTTCTGTTAATAATTCTTTTAGTTCTTTAGATTTATCATCTGAACCAAGGCTGGCAACGAATTCAACGTTGCCCTCCATTAGTTCTAATAGTTGTTTAAGTTGTTGTTTTAAATCAGCATTAAGCATGGTTGTAATACCTCCTTAGATTTTACCTACTAAATCTAAACCAGGTTGCAATGTTTTAGCGCCTTCTTCCCATTTAGCTGGGCATACTTCGCCAGGGTTTTTACGAACATATTGAGCTGCTTTGATTTTGTGAGCTAATGTACTAGCGTCACGTCCAATTCCGTCAGCGTTAATTTCAGATGCTTGTACAACACCGTCTGGGTCGATAATGAATGTACCACGTTGAGCTAAGCCAGTAGCTTCATCTAATACATCAAAATTACGAGTGATTGTTTGTGATGGGTCACCAATCATAGTGTAAGTGATTTTGCTAATTGCATCTGAATGGTCATGCCATGCTTTGTGTACGAAGTGAGTATCAGTTGATACTGAGAATACATTTACGCCTAATTTTTGTAATTCTTCATATTGGTTTTGTAAGTCTTCTAATTCAGTTGGACAAACGAATGAGAAGTCAGCAGGATAGAAGCATACTACGCTCCAAGAACCTTTTAAATCTTCTTGTGTAACTTCTTTAAATTGATCTTTTTTTGGATCGAAAGCTTGCGCTGTAAATGGTAAGATTTCTTTGTTAATTAATGACATAAATATCTTCCTCCTAAGAATTTAAGTATGAATTAGAACTATCAATTGATTGTGCTTAATTATAATAATTCTAATCTCTTAGTTAGCATTATTACATTTTGATCCAGAATAGTCAACTGGATAACTTTGTAAAGTGAATGATTACTTTTAAAATAAAGAAAGATAATATAAAGTGCTTTGATAATGGATTTTGTAGTTGATGATTTAAAAGGTTGTGTCTATATTTAATATCTTGATTTTAATGTAAAAAATGTAAAAAAAGAAGATTTGTATTCTCAACTAAGTCAACCTTATTGATAATGGTGTGAGAATATTTGTTCGAGATGGATGAAGGTAATGCGTGAGAAACTGGATTTTTCAAGTACGAGACAATATTTTTAAAAGTTCAATTATTAACTTATAAGCAAATAATTGCTATAAAAAAGTTTGGACGTGTACAATTGCAATATGAAGATTTTTAATTAACTGTAAAGTATCGAGGAGTGGGTAACGTGTCAGATCATGTATATAATCTTGTGAAAAAGCATCATTCTGTTAGAAAATTTAAGAATAAGCCTTTAAGTGAAGACGTTGTTAAGAAATTGGTAGAAGCTGGACAAAGCGCTTCGACGTCAAGTTTCCTGCAAGCATACTCAATTATTGGTATCGACGATGAGAAGATTAAGGAAAATTTACGAGAAGTTTCTGGACAACCTTATGTTGTAGAAAATGGCTATTTATTCGTCTTTGTTATTGATTATTATCGTCATCATTTAGTTGATCAACATGCTGAAACTGATATGGAAAATGCATATGGTTCAACGGAAGGTTTGCTAGTAGGTGCAATCGATGCAGCATTAGTTGCCGAAAATATTGCGGTAACTGCTGAAGATATGGGGTATGGCATTGTCTTTTTAGGATCATTAAGAAATGATGTTGAACGAGTTCGAGAAATTTTAGACTTACCTGACTATGTCTTCCCGATATTTGGTATGGCAGTAGGGGAACCCGCAGATGACGAAAATGGTGCAGCCAAGCCACGCTTACCATTTGACCATGTCTTCCATCATAATAAGTATCATGCTGATAAGGAAACACAGTATGCACAAATGGCAGATTACGACCAGACAATCAGCGAGTACTATGATCAACGTACAAACGGGAATCGCAAAGAAACATGGTCGCAGCAAATTGAGATGTTCCTAGGAAACAAAGCAAGATTAGATATGTTAGAACAATTGCAAAAATCAGGCTTAATACAGCGATAGCAAGATACCAAAATAACCCGCCCCCTCTAGCTTAAAATGATAAGTATAGCTAGAGGGGGCGGGTATTTCTTGCAATGAATTAGTGTGAAGTTAATGCAGCATTATCATTTGATTCGAAAGTATCTTTGTCCCAATGTTTAGTTAACTTGGCGGTACCTGTACCAGCTAGCATTGAATCGTTCACGTTTAATGCTGTTCTACCCATGTCAATCAATGGTTCAACGGAGATGAGCACGCCGGCTAAAGCGACTGGCAAGTTTAACGTTGACAACACCAATATGGATGCAAATGTAGCCCCGCCACCGACGCCAGCAACGCCGAATGAACTAATAATCACGACAGCGATTAACGTTACAATAAATTGTAAATCAATTTCTACATTAGCGACGGGTGCGACCATAATTGCAAGCATGGCAGGGTAAATGCCTGCACAACCATTTTGTCCAATCGACAATCCAAATGTCGCAGCGAAATTGGCAATACCTTCTGGCACGCCTAGACGTCTTGTTTGTGTTTGTACATTCAGTGGTAAGGCGCCCGCACTTGAGCGTGATGTGAATGCAAAGATTAATACTTCCAAAGTCTTTTTAATATAGCGAATAGGGCTAATGCCTAACAGGCTTAAAATAATTAAGTGAATGATATACATCGTAATTAATGCAGCGTACGATGCGATTAAGAATTTTCCTAAAGTCCAAATGGCGCCAAAGTCACTTGTCGATAACGTGTTGGCCATAATTGCTAATACACCGTATGGCGTTAAACGTAAGACGAACGTCACAATCGCCATTACTAGTGAATAGATAGCGTCAATCGCACGCTTAAGCAATTCACCATGATCAGGTTGTTTGCGTGCTACGCGTAAATAAGCAAATCCTATAAACGAAGCAAATATCACGACAGCAATCGTGGAAGTTGCACGTTGTCCAGTGAAATCTAAGAATGGATTTTTAGGCAATAATTCCAAAATTTGTTGTGGTAACGTATGTGCTGTTAAATCTTTCGCTTGTTTAGCAATTTCGCTTCCACGTGCTTGTTCAGCGTTACCAAGATTAATTGTTGATGCGTCTAAACCAAACACCAAGGCATACACAACACCAACAATTGCAGCAATGGTGACAGTGCCAATTAAAAAGATAAAAATGAGACTACCAATTTTAGCAAACTTTTCTCCGATTTGAATTTTAGTGAATGCAGCGACAATAGAAATGAAAATTAAAGGCATCACAATCATTTGCAACAATGCAACGTAACCTTGTCCGACAATGTTGAACCAGTCACTTGTTGATGTAATAACATTCGAATGTGTTCCATAGACAAGATGTAATAACACGCCAAATACAATGCCGATACCTAAAGCTGTAAACACACGTTTCGCAAAAGATATATGTTTGCGAGCCATCATGTGCAATATTACGATGAAAATCACCAATACAATAATATTAATCAGTGTAAGAAAAGCATTCATGAACGTCACTCCTCAAATTTTTGAATATAATTCCGACTAGTATGCTAAGAATAATATTAATTTTAAAATATTTCAAGAGGGCATTTGCAATTAAATGTAAACATGATGAAATTCGACCGTTGGCATAAGGGAATTTGTAAACAAATCGTTTTGAATTTAGTAGAGAAAGGTGAAAAGGGTTAATAGTGTTATGACCTAGTCGATTAAAGTTGATATTTGAAAATGAAGCAGGGCATTAAATGTAATAAATTAAATAAGTTGTCATTACAGCGTTAATAATAGAAATGATTTTAACAGGAAAAAAGTGATGAATATTTGGAAAAGATATATATCGTGCACTGTCATAAGAGATAAGATATGAGAAAACAAATGCATCCTTGAATCGAGATGTGGCTATGACGGTTTGATAAAAATTGCTAACCTCATATTTATTGAATAAAAAGATAATAAATGATCAACCTTGAAAAGACGCTTCGAACAAACACGTTGTAAAAAATTCTGTCGAATCAAAATTAGCATCTTTTGAGTGTTCGTGTGTGCAGGTGGGAGTTCAAAAGCTATCGTAAAAAAATATTTTTGTTTGAGCAAAAAGGCGTTTGTAGTAAATGTGAATATGAGTGAGCCCTTGTGCGATTCGTCATTTACTAACACAGCCAAACATTTAAATTGAATGGGTTTATTAAGATGAATCTATTTAGGAATACACAGGAGCCATCCCATTTAAAAGTAACATACTATAAAAATTTATTCAAAATTCAATATTAATCATAATGAATAATTAAAAAACCTGAAACAAATTAGTTTGATATGCTTTCTTCAAAGTAGATATTGAATGGAGTATATCAGCTTGTTTCAGGTTTTATGAATTGAGTATTAAATTTGAAAGTAAATTACAGTTCTATAGGTTTATAAAAAATCAGTTTTTAAATAATAGATATATTACTGAGTCTTACAGGCTGGGACATAAATCAATGTTCTATGCTCTACGAAGTTATATTGGCAGTAGTTGACTGAACGAAAATGCGCTTGTAACAAGCTTTTTTAAATTCTAGTCAGGGGCCCCAACACAGAGAATTTCGAAAAGAAATTCTCTGTGTTGGGGTGGGACGACGATAAAGAAATACTTTTTCTATAGAAATTAGTATTTCTTATGCATGAGTTTTACTCATGTATTCCTATTTTTAAGTACACATTAGCTGTGGCTAATGTGTAAGAACCACTACATAATAAATTATTAGTGGCTCTTTATCATTTCTGTCCCACTCCCTACAGGTTGAATAAACGTGCGAAGAAACCTTTTTTCTCTTCTTGAGGTTTAGGTTCTGACATTTCAGACTGTGAAGCTGTGCTGTCATTTTCTGCTTTCGCTTCCAATGAATCGTTCGAAGTAGCTTGTTTAGAAGCTTCTGCATGGGCTTCTGCTACTTGTTGTTCAGCATCATGTTGCGCTTCTGCATCTACTGTAGCTTCTTTATTTGAAGTCTCAGCTGCATTGTCATTTTTAGACTGCTCAACGCTGGCTTTTTCAATTGCTTCAGTTGCAGAAATTTGATCCTCTTTATCTACTTTAGTAGTAGTGCCATCGCCTGCATTGTCTGCTTTAGTATCCGTCTTAGCGTCTGTTGATGTATTCACTCCAGCAACCTTCGAATCTTTACTGTCAGCCTTTTCATCAGTAGCGGACTTAGCATCAACTTTATTTGTTGATTCAGCCAATACTTTAGCTTGAGATGCTTGTGCTTCTTGGATAGCCTCTTGTGATGTTTGGATGGCTTTTAAGGATTCGCTATTTGAATCGATTTTAGATGTAAGTTGATTTTGAAGTTCTTTTAATTCTTGTTGTTGCTGATGTACTTGATTCATCATTTGACCAAGTAGGTGACGTTCTTCGCGCATTTTCTGGATTTCTAGGCGTAAATCTTCTACTAATTGAGCGACATTTTGATTAGTAGGTAAGTTTTTGTCATCGTTTTTGACAATGACTTGCAGGAAGTCTTTTTCTTTTTCTAATTCATCAAACGCTAGATCATAACTATTTGTTTGTTTTACTTTGTCGGCAATGTCTTTGAAAAGCTCGATATCTTCTTCTTTGAAATCAGTTGCTTCACGACCACGATATTCAGTCTTGCTTAGTTGGTAACCACGTTCTTCTAAATGTTGAACAATTTTACGGACTTGCTTCTCACTTAGTTCTACGCGTTGTGCAAATTCTTTAGTTAACATACTTTAAAGTCCTTTCTGCATATACTTTATGTATACTGACGTTTGTCTACGGGCAGTGAAACGTCAGTCTTGCTTCATACATAGTTTAAACGTTATTGTTAGTGATTTCAAGTTTGTTTAAAATGGTTTACGTAAATCCATTTCTTCTAATAAAGCATAAATAATTTCACGTGCGATACCATTGGCAAATACATACTTCAAAATATAATTTGATTTAACACTTGTACCGTAGATATCCTTTGTCAGTTTAATATTTTTCTTTAAAAATAAGTCCACTTTTTTAGTGTGACCATCATTAGTTGGATGAATGTAATCAATTTCAGTTTGTCTTTCAAATTGATGTTCGTATAAAAACTGTCTACGGTGTTCAATAATGAGGCCGTTATCTTGTGTTAAATCTGCAGGTTCTTTAGGGACTTCCATCATTAAAAAGTTAATACTTCTAGAATGAACAAGGTTTGATAATAAGTTTAGTTCATGTTCAATTTGATGTAATGTTTGCGTCATTAACTCATCATGGTTGGGTAGGTCTTTTGCGAATAAATAAATTAAAAATGCTGAATTGGTTGTGGCTTCATAATGTGCAGTTGCTAGACTGACAACAACATCGTTTTCTAAGCCTACGATAAAAACATAATCGTTTTCGGTTTTGTTGTTTTCTAATGAGCGTTTGATGATACGTTTATCTTCAGTTAAAGATAAATTTAACTTAGTATCGTAAAGTTTAAGTGCTTCGTTGTAATGTGGATCTTTGACAGATTGAATGGTTTTAAATTCCATAAGAACACCTCCCCAATTTAAATAATATTATAGCATAATCGCCTGCTGTAAAAGACTGTTCATAAACTTTTAAATGGTATAAAAAACTGTACTATCTTAAATTAGACAGTACAGTAATCTCATTTTGAATTCAGTGTGATAACTAAGCTTTGGGACCTTTAGATGCTTCAGCAAAATGTGTAATATCAATCTCTTCATAAGCTGAATTATTTTCATGCACTTCTTGATGTGATGATTTGTCACGAACCGCTACAACTAACATTTTATCGTCTAAAATAAGTTGTTTATATTTTTCTAATTCATCAGGCGCTAAGTTGTAGCGTGATAAAACTGCATGTTCACCATCTTCTCCTGTTAACAGTTTAGTCATTCTATCACTAAATGTTCCACTTGTTGAGATAAGGGAGATTTCAGAGTCGTGTAAGTCATTTAGGTGTAATTTACTTTTACTAATAATTGTTAGCTCTGATTCTAAATAACCTTCAGATTTCTTTTGATTGATTACGTTGTATAATTCGCCAGTGTCATTTACTACAGTAATATCTGCCATAGTTGTCGCCCCTTTAAAAATTTGTTTATTTAATCTTTTACCCTTCTTATTATAAAGTAAAACCCTTACATTATTAAGTTATAAGTCTTCATTCGCATTAAACGTCTCTGTACATTTATAAAACTATTAAAAGATTACCTAAGCAGTTATTGAAAAAATGCCGAAAATTTGCTATTATCGTTAAATAATTTACATAAACTCATATAATCTAAAGAATATGGCTTTAGAAGTTTCTACCATGTTGCCTTGAACGACATGACTATGAGTAACAACACAATACTAGGAGTAGCTTCAGCCATTAAATTGTAACCATGGTGGGTGATTTATATCATTTTATATGATGGTCACAGTTTATTTGATGAAACTTCTTTTACATTGATTGCATGACAAATTCGTTATGCATGTTCGTTCACTCATAAACCCTGAAACTATTATTTAGTTTGGGGATTTTTTTGTATCTAGCACCAATTTAAGAGCAAAATGTTTCACACAAATCTGAGGAGGTTTTAAGAGTGGAGTTACTAGGACAAAAAGTAAAGGAAGACGGCGTTGTCATTGATGAGAAGATTTTAAAAGTCGATGGATTTTTAAATCATCAAATTGATGCAAAGTTAATGAATGAAGTTGGTCGCACTTTTTACGAGCAATTTAAAGATAAAGGGATTACTAAAATCTTAACCATTGAAGCTTCCGGTATCGCACCTGCAATCATGGCTGCACTGCATTTTGATGTGCCATGTTTATTTGCGAAAAAAGCAAAACCTAGCACTTTGACGGATGGTTATTATGAAACATCTATTCATTCATTTACTAAAAATAAAACAAGTACGGTCATTGTTTCAAAAGAATTTTTATCAGAAGAAGATACTGTACTCATCATCGATGACTTTTTAGCAAATGGTGATGCTTCATTAGGATTATACGATATCGCACAGCAAGCGAATGCTAAGACAGCTGGTATTGGTATTGTTGTTGAAAAGAGTTTCCAAAATGGGCATCAACGTTTAGAAGAAGCAGGTTTAACAGTTTCTTCTCTCTGCAAGGTTGCTTCACTAGAAGGAAACAAAGTGACATTGGTGGGAGAAGAATAATGAAAAATTTAATCCTAAGTGTTCAACATCTTTTAGCTATGTACGCAGGTGCCATCTTAGTTCCAATCATTGTTGGTACAAGTTTGAAGTTTACACCTGAACAAATCGCTTACTTAGTTACAGTAGATATATTTATGTGTGGGGTTGCCACATTTTTACAAGCCAATAAAGTAACAGGAACAGGATTACCAATCGTTCTTGGATGTACATTCACGGCTGTTGCGCCCATGATTTTAATTGGTCAAACGAAAGGAATAGATGTACTTTATGGTTCGCTATTTTTATCAGGGATATTAGTTATTATCATCGCGCCTTTCTTTTCACATCTTGTAAAATTCTTCCCACCAGTAGTAACGGGTAGTGTTGTTACTATCATTGGTATCAATTTAATGCCAGTAGCAATGAATTACTTAGCTGGAGGTCAAGGTGCAAAGGACTATGGAGATGTTAAGAACATTTTGTTAGGTTTAATGACATTAATCATTATTCTTGTTTTACAAAGATGCACAACTGGATTTATTAAGAGTATTGCCATATTAATTGGACTCGTTTTAGGAACGATAGGCGCTGGCTTACTTGGGATGGTCGATATTAATCAAGTCAATCATGCCGGTTGGTT
>NZ_JACVZO010000097.1:0-471 GCF_017151845.1 Staphylococcus sp. EG-SA-17 | reverse complement strand
GTGCTACACTCACTGCTTCACGAACTGGCGGTGAAGGCGTTGGGGTCGGCTGCGTCTGTTTTAACTGACGCAATTGCGTCTGTAGTGTTTCTCGACTAATATGAAATTCAGTTGAAAGTTGTGTCAAGTATCGGTCTTGTTCTAGCAAAGAATCTACATGCTGTAATTCTTGCAAGACCTCTTGGACATAATCGATCTGTTCTTTTTCATTGGCCAAATTGCGATTGGCACGATGAAAGTCCATTTTGAATGCAAACACCGTTTCTCTGCCATGCATGGCCAGTTTGAAAAAGGCCTCTGTACCATACTTTCGCACATAATCATCCGGGTCCAGACGTTCAGGGACTCGAACGACGGAGAGATTCACGCGGCTATGTTCTTGTAAAAGATCAATCCCGCGATTCGTTGCATTGATTCCTGCCTGGTCACCATCATAGCAAAGGATGACTTCTGTAGCGACACGTTCAATAT
>NZ_JACVZO010000096.1:0-472 GCF_017151845.1 Staphylococcus sp. EG-SA-17 | reverse complement strand
CACTTAAGTCTAGGGTTATTATATTGTTACAAGCTATTTTACACGGAGTATTATTAGCTATAGGCTTAATACTACCATTGGGGGCTCAAAATATATTTGTTTTTAACCAAGGCGCTAACCAAACAAAATTTAGGCGTGCACTTCCTGCTATTATTACAGCTGGTTTATGTGATTCTTTACTCATTATACTAGCAGTGGTTGGCGTGTCCCTTATACTTATGTCATTTCCAATACTTCAATTGGTTGTCTACATAATAGGATTAGTATTTCTACTCTATATGGCGTGGACATTGTGGCATGAGCAAAGTAGTGACATTGATGAGCAAGGTGGCATATCACCTGCAAAGCAAATAAGCTTCGCACTTTCTGTTTCATTACTTAATCCTCATGCAATTATGGATACCATTGGCGTAATAGGTACAAGCGCTTCTGCCTATGATGGCTCTGAAAAGATAGCATTTACTGTTGCGAC
>NZ_JACVZO010000095.1:0-474 GCF_017151845.1 Staphylococcus sp. EG-SA-17 | reverse complement strand
GATATGTACAGCGCCATCGCACCATTCCCGTTTGTGGAGACGATCATGCAACCGCCCTCATTCTTCGTCACGCCCGGATATGGCGACCGACTGCGAGACCTGCTCCATTACTCTCAGGCCGTGCGCATCGGGGATCGGGTGGAAATCTCCGGTCAAGGCGGTTGGAACGACGATCTTGTCATAGCCGCAGACCTCGAAGACGAGATCGCGCAGGCCTTTCGCAATGTCGAGCGCACTCTCTCCACCGCAGGGGCAAGCTGGGCGAATGTGGTGCACGTGAACTCGTACCACGTCGGCGGATTCCCGCCGGTGGTCAACGAGACGATGGCAACGCTGTTCAGACGCTATATGCCCGATCACGCGCCGATCTGGACGCAGGTCGGTGTCGAAGCGCTTGGTCTTCCGGAAATGCGGATCGAGATCCGGGTGACCGCGATCGTGCCATGACCACACAGCGCCAACGAGCGCCCCGGT
>NZ_JACVZO010000094.1:0-475 GCF_017151845.1 Staphylococcus sp. EG-SA-17 | reverse complement strand
ATACATTACCATTCTTTGCAAAGCTTGGGTATCAAGTGATTTAACCAGTAAAGATTTATTTGTCCGTCAAGGGTGGTTTAAATTCAAGAAAAAAAGAAGCGAACGTCAACGTGTTCAGTTGTCAGAATGGAAAGAAGATTTAATGGCTTATATTAGAGAAAAAAGCGATGTATACAAGCCTTATTTAGTGACGACCAAACAAGAGCTTAGAGAAGTGTTAGGCATTCCTGAACGGACATTAGATAAATTGCTGAAGGTACTGAAAGCGAACCAGGAAATTTTCTTTAAGATTAAATCAGGAAGAAATGGTGGTATTCAACTTGCTAGTGTTAAATCATTGTTGCTATCGATCATTAAAGTAAAAAAGAAGAAAAAGAAAGCTATATACAAGCCCTCACAGAAGCTTTTGGTTTAGAAGGTACATTTATTCAAAGTATGATGAAACAGCTGTCAGAGCGACCAAAAACAGCAGAAC
>NZ_JACVZO010000093.1:0-476 GCF_017151845.1 Staphylococcus sp. EG-SA-17 | reverse complement strand
AAATTATGGAAATGCCCGCTTATTTAAATCTTCAAAAACAAAGATTTTATTGTAAAACATGCGATAGTCATTTTACTGCTAAATCTAATATTGTCGACGCTCATTGCTTTATTTCAAATAAAACAAAACTTGCAGTTTTAAATAAAGCACAAGAATGCCGCTCTCAAAAATCTATCGCTAAGTCATGCTTAGTATCATCAATGACTGTGTCTAGAGTGATTAATCAAGCGGCAAGCGACGTAGGTCAGTCTTCTTTTGATGCTTTACCTGAACACTTAATGATGGACGAATTTAAAAGTGTTAAAAATGTTATCGGAAAAATGAGTTTTATTTATGCAGATGCTGTATCGCACCGCATCGTAGATGTGGTAGCGGATCGTAAGTTAAAATCGCTAAAAGATCATTTTTATCGCTATTCTTTAAAACTCAGACAAAAAGTCAAAACAGTAACGATTGATATGTATGAACCATATATG
>NZ_JACVZO010000092.1:0-477 GCF_017151845.1 Staphylococcus sp. EG-SA-17 | reverse complement strand
TTAATATTCTCTATGTCCCATTATACAAAAAATGAAAAAGTCTTCAATGCGATTTTGTCAAATCATTGATTCGTAATACACTTGAAATGAATTTGACATATTTTTCTAGTCAGCTGACTCTTTCTAAGTGAAACGGCAATCAAATCATTCGCTGAACTAAGAGGGGTCTCGTATAATAGAATTAACGCAAATGAAAGCGCAGAAAGAAGGAATAAAAATGGTCTATCAATCTTTTGAAGGTCAAGAGGCTTTTTTCAATGATTATCAACGAGTAGCAAAAGCAGGTTACCAAGAAGAAGAAGTGATCGATGACGTGCTGGAACAGCTGAATCAGCAATTGACTGCGGACCAGCTAATTTACCGAGTGGAAGCGGAAAAAACGAAAGACGGCGAAGTCTTTCTGTTTCCTTTCAGCAAATTCATGTATACCGAAGATTTGGACGCAGCAATCTCGACAGAATTTCGCTATGATGGTGC
>NZ_JACVZO010000091.1:0-479 GCF_017151845.1 Staphylococcus sp. EG-SA-17 | reverse complement strand
CTGAAAATGCAGTAAATCAAAAAGCTGATCAAATGGAAGATTTAGTTAATCAAAATGATGAACTGACAGATGAAGAAAAACAAGCAGCAATACAAGTTATCGAGGAACATAAAGGCAATATTATTGGTGATATTGGTGATCAAACGACTGATGATGGTGTTACTAGAATTAAAGATCAAGGTATACAGACCTTAAGTGGGGATACTGCAACACCGGTTGTTAAACCAAATGCTAAAAAAGCAATACGTGATAAAGCAACGAAACAAAGGGAAATTATCAATGCAACACCAGATGCTACTGAAGACGAGATTCAAGATGCAATAAATCAATTAGCTACGGATGAAACAGATGCTATTGATAATGTTACGAATGCTACTACCAATGCTGATGTTGAAACAGCTAAAAATAATGGCATCAATACTATTGGATCAGTTGTTCCTCAAGTGACACATAAACAAGCTGCAAGAGATGCAATTAAC
>NZ_JACVZO010000090.1:0-481 GCF_017151845.1 Staphylococcus sp. EG-SA-17 | reverse complement strand
GTATCAGATCGTTTCTTACCCGATAAAGCAATTGATTTAATTGATGAAGCAAGTTCAAAAGTAAGACTGAAAAGTCATACAACACCTAACAACTTGAAAGAAATTGAGCAAGAAATTGAAAAAGTAAAAAATGAAAAAGACGCAGCAGTTCATGCTCAAGAATTCGAGAATGCAGCTAATTTACGTGATAAACAAACTAAACTTGAAAAACAATATGAAGATGCCAAAAATGAGTGGAAAACAACTCAAGGTGATCAATCCACTTCTCTATCTAAAGAAGATATTGGTGAAGTCATTGCAGGTTGGACAGGTATACCACTTACAAAAATTAATGAAACTGAATCGGATCGATTATTAAATCTTGAACAAACGTTACATGATAGAGTTATTGGCCAAAATGATGCTGTAACTTCTATTAGTAAAGCGGTACGCCGTGCTCGTGCAGGATTGAAAGATCCTAAACGTCCAATCGGTAGTTTTA